>CASDWO010000061.1 GCA_949284575.1 uncultured bacterium | reverse complement strand
TTAATAAATATGAAGCGATAAAGAAATTATTTGATAATAACCCATATACTGTTACTGAACTTAGAAATTTAAAAACAGCCAACAATTAATAAATTGGCTGATTTTTCCGGTTATTTATTTTCTAGACTGTGAATAGTTACAAATAAAAGTAGGATATTTAATATTCTGCTTTTTCTATGATCTAAAATATGATAAAATATTCTATAAATAAAGGAGCTAAAAATAATGAGAGATAAAAATATAATATTAAATAGATATAAAAGACTGAACTATAAAGCTTTAAGTAAGATGAAAGATGAAGAATATATATTAATAAACAATAACTTGCTATATTATTTACTATTTCTTTATCAAAGAAAACAAAATAAAAATGCTAACGATTTACAAAGTATAAAAATTCTTTACGAGCATTTTGATGATTTAGAAATATTAGAGCATTATGGCATCTATCATGATATAGATAGACAGTTGTATAATCAATATGCAAGTTAAAAATGCTAAAACAATTCTTAGACCTTGGGAAAATGATAAAGCTTTTTTAAAAATCTATTTGTAATAGAAAATAATACACCAATTTCTTATGATATAAAATCATTAAGAGAAAGATATTCAAAAGATAGAAAAAAGTTAGAATATAAAATGAAAAAGAATATATAGTATAAATGATAATATTAGAAGATTTTAAGAAATTAGATATAAGATGAGAACAATAAAAAGCTAATAAAATATGTCAATAAAAACAAAGTGGTAATTGTAAATTAAATTATATTATGATACCATTAAAATAGTAAAAAATAAAAGGAAAGAAGGGAAGAAAATGCTAGGGCATCCGTTTACAAATAGTTACCTGGAGGGGGCAGCTTTAATAAAACTAGTAATAATACTATTACTTTCTTTCATAATGACTTGAGAACAGGATAGAGATATTCTGTTCTTTTTAATGCCAAAATAAAGGAGGATAATTAAATGGAGCCAAAAGAAAAATATGAACAATTAATAGAAGAGCAATCACAAAAGTTAAAAAGAGAACTTGATAATTATAGAGTCATGATAAAAAGCACCGAAATTTTAAGTATGTCTAAAAATGATTTACGAAAATATATATCAAACATATTAGAGAATCAAAAGGTACTTCTTCTTTTATTTCCCCAATTAACTTCTAGCTTGCAAATTATTAAATTCTTTTGGGAAAACAATGCTATAGAAATAGAGCAAGTTACAATCGCTTTAAATAATTTATTAACAGATGAGACGGTAAAAGACTGTCTTGCTAATAAGGAAAAGTATCAACTTCAAGTAAAAAAATTAGAGTTAGAAATAAAAGAGTTAGATGAAAAAAGTCTTACTGCTAAAGCTTCTTTTATCTTAAAAGCGAATATTACTGATGAAGAAAAAATAAGCATTCTAAAAGAACTTGCATATGAAAGCTGTAAAAATGCCACAATAAAAGAAAAACAAAAAAATATTGACGAACAAAAGAAAGAATTAAAAGAAATAGAGACATTATTTCCTGAAGAAACAACTGTAAAAGTAAATCAAGAGGAACTTAATAAACTTAAAGAAGAATATCTAAAAATTAAAGATAGTATAGAGAATATTATAAGTAAATACTATTATTTAATAAATGGTAAAGATGAAAAGTATATAAATTACAATAGAGAAATGGCAAGAACTATTAAAGCCCAAGAAAGTCAAAATAATCTAAACCTCTCTACACTTGGTATTGATGAATTTCAATATAAAGATATTTCAATGACAGTATTAATATTAGATATGCTTGAAACAAAACAAGAGTTAGAATTACAATTAAATAATCCTAACATTACTTTAGAAGACATAAGCGATTACCTTAATATGCTTAAAGAAGATTATGATAAAGCCCTATCATTAGATGCTATTTTAACAAAAGAAAATCCTGATGAAGAAAAAACAACTAATGAAATCTATTTTCTACTAGACGAAAGTAATAGTCCTTTATTTGATATAGATAAATTTAGTAAGGAGGAGAAAAAACGCAGTTTATCTCTTGTAGAAAAGTTTGAAAAAGGTGTTCATGATCATGAAAAAGGTAAAAAACATACTAAATTACAATCAAGAAGAAATTTATTTGACATATATGTTAATAAAAGTTCTAATATGTGTGTTTCTTATATAAGAGCTAAAGATAATAAAGTTTTAATATTAACATTCGCTCACCTAAACGATATTTATGATGATTCTAATAGTATTGCTCAAAATTATAGTTCTCTTATAGAAAATACATTAAAGAATATAGAGAATAATAATAATTTTTTCTTAGAACAACAGCAAGAATTCACTGAACAATTTAAGGTTATGGTAGCAGTAAAAGGAGATGAACATAAATAATGATAAATGAAAAATTAGATAACCTATTTTTTAACATAAAAAATGACTGTATGACTTTAATTAAAGAAAAAGATATAAGTTTAGAAGAAATATCTTTTGCCTTAGGAATTAGTTCTAGAGAGTTTATCTCTAATTTTCAAGCAAGAATAAAAGACTTCTCCTTTTATTTAGAAACATATCGAATATTAATAGAATGGTAGGTGATATTATGATATTAGCAGAAATTATTAAATCAAAAGTTGATGACTTATATAAAACTTACAATAATCTTAATTTTGAAGCTAATAAAGAAAAGATTGAATCTTTAAAAGAAGATATAAATAAGCTTGCAACTTTGATTGAAACAATAAGTAAAGATATAAAAAATATAAAAGATATAAGCTATCAAGATATTAGTAAATATATTTCAATTAACGAAGTAGACTTAAAAAATATACAACTTGTCTTAAAAGCTAAATATGAATTTAACTTATCAGTTGATTTAACTACTACTCAGCTTGAAGTAATTAAAAAAATACTAGAAGAGTTAGTAGAAAAGAAAAACATATTAACAGAAACTATTAAAAAAGAAGAAGAAATAGTTAGTAAAAATAAAGAAGAATCTTCATCTATTGAAGATAACATTTTAAATTTAGAATATTTATATGAAAAAGTTAATAATCCTGAGGATTACTCTTTACTTAATTTAGAGGATTTTGAAACTTTATCTATAATTTTTGAAGATAAAGATACATCTTCTAAAGTAAAAATAGACTTATTAAGTAGCGTAATTGAATATAATGAAACCATAGAAAAACAAAACAAAAAGATATTATCAACTACAGATATAGAAGAGGTTAAAGAGTGTTTTAGAAGTTTTGATTTTAAAGAAGATATGCTAAAATTTATTGATAGGAATAAAGAAGAGATATCTAGAAATATAGATTTAAGTAATACAAGAGAAATATTAACTTTTTTGCAAAGTAAAAATATACTAGATAAATTTTCTAAAGGAGCTTTATTAGCAATTGTTTTGTATAGTAATGAAAGCACTGTTAGTAAACGATATGAAGATTTAAAAGAACGTAAAGCATTACTTACCCCTCTTTTTGAAATACCAAGTATATGGGTAAATAATTTACCTAAAAAAGTAAGAGTTAGACACAAATCATCATCAAAAAATAAAGGTGAAAACAATAACTACAATAGATTGCGAGGCTATGCAAGTAAAATTTCTTATGAGGAAATGATATCTAATGAACAGTATTTGACAAGTATGGGTCTTAACGTTTCTATTTCTGATAAAACTAATATTAAAGTATTAGAAACACCAAGAGAAAAAATAGATGAAAACTTAAATAGCTATAAACTATATGGCTTCTTTGATTCTAGAGATATGTCTACATTACCGCCATCAATGTTTTCTTTCTCTAAAGTAGCAGATAAATGCGATAAATTAATAGAAATAGGATTATTGCATAATACCAATAATAATTATACTATAACCTTCCCTACGATAATTAATACTATGCGAGAAGAAAATTTTGCCCTTCTTTCCAAATTAAAAAGAGAAAACAATAAAGATGAGTATTATAATCTTGTTTTTTCACAATATTATAAAAGAAATATACAATCACTAAATAGATGTTTAACAACTAAATGTTCAAAAAAATTTGGATATAATCTTGGTACAATAGAAGAAATAGAAACCTTTAAACAGGAAAACTTTATGGATCAAACGGATAATAAATATATTCCTAATGCAAGTAAATATGAAGAAATACTTACAAAAGAAAATCCTATTACTTATCAAGATGCTATTTTAACAGATGAAAAAATAAGAGTATTAGAAGAGCAGTATAGAGTTGATAACAATCCATATCAATATAAAATAGGTAATGAGATAATTTCCAGGTTAAAAGTACTAAGATGCTATAGTTCTTTAAAAGAAAAAGGCATTAGTGATGATAATGCTCTACTATATTCAGTTACTAGAGGAATGTATCTTGATGAGAAAACATTTAATATGCTTAAAATAGCAGTTAAAGGAAGAGGTGAGTATATTAATGGACTATCTAATAAAATATAATTTAACTAATGAAGATATAAAAGATATTACTAACTCTATAAATGAAGAAGATAGATTAGAAATAGAAATGAATGAAGAAAGGATATCATCTATATTAAATTATTTTTTTTCAATAGGACTTACTAATATAAAAGATATTATTATAACTAAACCTAATTTATTTTATGATGATGTTAATTCCATCAAGATGAGAATAGAAAAATATTCTAATACTAATATTATTGAATTACTTAAAGAAGATCCTCTTAATTTTGATTTAATAGGTATGTAAATAAAAGAATTTTAGTTTTTAGCTAGAGTTCTTTATTCATAATTTAATTTAAATACTTCATCTTTACAAGTTTTATTATCTAAACAATATTCTATCACCACTTTAATACCATCTTTAAAATTATCTTTAGTAGCATTTTCAAAAGGACTATAGAGACATTCTCCATTGTTATTAGGACATATTTTACCTTCATAGAAAGAAAGACTATCAAAAGTTTTATTTAAATTATTTAACTTATCAGTATTAAGATAAGTACTACTTAGTTCATTATTAAAGTAAATGTGAAGATATAAAGACTCAATACCATCTATTTCCTTTGTTTGTCTAAAATCATCTAAATAAATCCTATTTTCATTATTAGAAAGATAAGCTCTTCCAATCCTGAATTCAAAATTATCACTTTTGCCAGTAAAACTATAAGTAGATTCTTGAAATCTTTGATAAAGTGTAGAATTAATTCGTTCACTATTTTTATCAGGCTTTGACAAAAGTAAAATAGCACTAATACCAATAATAGTTATTATAAAAATAACAATTATTAAAACACATATTTTTTTCATAAGCGTACTCCTTTGGATATATTATAGCAACTAAAAATAAATAAAGGTAGTTTTTATAAGCAAATTTCTTTGTCAGTATAAAGTCTTAATGATATAATACTTGCAAGGGGAGTGATACCTATGTTCAAATTAGTATCAAAATTTAAGCCTAGTGGAGACCAACCAGAGGCGATAAAAGAGTTAGTAGAAGGAATAAAAGAAGGTAAAAAAGAACAAGTCTTACTAGGTGCGACAGGAACAGGTAAGACCTTTACTATGGCTAATGTCATTAAAGAGGTTAATAAACCAACACTTATTCTTGCTCATAATAAAACACTAGCAGGACAACTTTATAGTGAAATGAAAGAATTATTCCCAGAAAATAATGTGGAATATTTTGTTTCTTACTACGACTATTACCAGCCGGAAGCATATGTTCCTAGTACTGATACTTATATTGAAAAAGACTCATCTATAAATGATGAAATAGATGAACTTCGTCATGCTGCAACATCTGCATTACTCTCATCAAAAGATACTATCGTTGTTGCTAGTGTTTCTTGTATCTATGGTATTGGAGAAGTAGAAGAATATAAAAATAAAATGTTAACGCTAAGAGTAGGAGAAGAAATAGAACGTAATGAAGTTTTAGTAAAACTTGTGGAAATGCAATATGCAAGAAATGATTTAGACTTTCATCGTGGTACTTTTAGAGTAAGAGGAGATGTCTTAGAAATAATTCCTACTAATCAAAATCAAACTGGTTATAGAATAGAATTCTTTGGTAGTGAAATAGATAGAATTAGTGAAATAGATGTTTTAACAGGAACAGTTATTTCTAATAAGAAAAACGTTAGTATCTTCCCAGCTAGTCACTTTGTAATTAGTGATGATAAATTAAAAGAAGCGATTAAAAGGATAAAAAAAGAGCTGGAAGAACGTTTAGAAGAACTTAAGAGTCAAAATAAACTTCTTGCTGCAGAACGTCTTGAACAACGAACTAACTATGATTTAGAGATGCTAGAAGAAACAGGTTTCTGTCATGGTATTGAAAACTACTCTGCACCTATGGCAGGACGTAAGCCTGGTGAAACTCCTACAACTCTAATGGACTTCTTTGGTGATGATTATCTTTTAATAGTAGATGAATCTCACGTAACTCTACCTCAAGTAAGAGGAATGTATAATGGAGATAGGGCAAGAAAACAAAACCTAGTTGATTATGGATTTCGTCTACCTAGTGCCCTTGATAACCGTCCTTTAAAGTTTGATGAATTTGAAAAGAAAATAAAACAAGCGATATATGTATCTGCAACACCAGGAGACTATGAACTTGAAAAAACACAGGGTAAGTTTGTTGAGCAAATTATTAGACCAACAGGATTACTTGACCCAACTATTGAAGTTAGAAAAACAGAAGGACAAATAGATGACTTAGTTGGAGAGATAAATGAACGTATTAAGAAAAACGAAAGAGTCCTAATTACAACCCTAACTATTAGAATGAGTGAAGAGTTAACTAACTACTTAAAAGATCTAGACATTAAAGTAGCATATCTTCACACTGAAATAAAAACACTAGAACGCCTTCAAATTATTCATGACTTAAGATGTGGCATCTATGATGTTGTTGTTGGAATAAACCTTTTGCGTGAAGGTATAGATATTCCAGAAGTATCCCTAATCGCTATATTAGATGCTGATAAAGAAGGATTCTTAAGAAGTGAGAGAAGTCTTATCCAAACAATTGGCCGTTGTGCAAGAAATGCAAGTGGTCATGTAATTATGTATGCTGATAATATTACAGACTCTATGGATAAAGCAATTAAAGAGACTAAACGTCGTCGAGAAATCCAAGAAGCATATAATAAAGAGCACGGTATAGTTCCTAAAACAATTGAAAAAGAAATAAGAGAAGTAATAAGTAATGTCGATACAAAGGACTCTACTAAACCTAAGAAGAAACTAACTAAGAAAGAAAAAATGTTAGAAATTGAAAGAATTGAAACGGAAATGAAAGAAGCAGCTAAAAAACTTGACTTTGAAAGAGCTATGGAACTAAGAAATGCTTTATTTGAAATGAAAAGTGAATAGTATAATAGTTTCTATAAAAATATAAAGAAAGAAGGAATTTATATGCCAGATGAATTATATAAATGGTTAACAGAAGTAGATTTAAACTATCAAGAATTAAGTAAAATAGATGATGATAAATGGGTATTAGTAAATAGCGATACAATTAATAGTCTATTAGCATTTTATCAGCTTAGTATTAGTAGCAGCAATCAAAACGATTTTATAAGAAATTGTATAAATATAATCAATCAACATTTAGCTGATTTAGAAATATTATGGTTTTATGGTATTAAGGAAACTAGTGAAAAAGTCTTATTTCGTCATATGCCTGCTAAGGATGCTAAAGTAATTTTTAAACCATGGCAGCACTCTAAAGAAATTTATTCAAGACCTTTTACTGTTTTAAAAGATATAGATAATGAAATTCCTTTTTCACCTTTAGAACTACCAAAAAAACGTCAAAGCTATCTTCAATGGAAAAAACGTGAAAAGGAAAAAGAAGAGCACGAGAAAGAACTAAAGAAAAGAAGAGAAAAAGGTTATATTACGTAAAACTTTATCCCCATTCTTTGTGGAAATTAAAGGAGAAGTAAAAAATGAAAAAAAGATTTAACCGCATTTATGTAGAAATAACCAATAAATGTAACCTGTCTTGTTCTTTTTGTAAAAAATCATCAAGATCATTAAGAGAAATGTCTATAACTGAATTTAAAGAAATAATAGCTAAAGTAAAAGACTATACAAATACTATCTGTCTTCATGTAAAAGGAGAACCCTTACTGCATTCCAATTTAAGTGAAATTTTAACTATCTGTGATGTTAACAATATAAATGTAAGCTTAACTACTAATGGTACTCTATTAAAAGTTAAGATAAATGAGTTAATTAGTCATAAATCACTATCTAAAATACATATATCATTAAATGCCGAAGTAAATAATTTAAACTATCTTAATGATATATTTAAAGCAGTTTCTCTTTTTCCACAAGATAAGATAATAATCTATCGCCTTTGGGCTCAAAAAAGTAACTACCTAGATCCAAAATCCACAAAAATTGTGGAAAAACTAAAAGAATATTATCATTTATCAACAGAAATTGTTGAAAATATTAAAAATAATAAGAATACCAAAATAGATATTAACAAATATGTGGATAAAGATTACTTATTTACTTGGCCACTACTAACACAAGAGAAAAGTGAAGGCTTTTGTGAAGGTTTAAAAAGTCAAATAGCTATATTATCAAACGGTATAGTTACAGCATGTTGTCTAGATGATGATGGTATTATTAATCTAGGGAATATTTTTGAAGAAGATTTAAAAGACATATTAGAAAAAGAAAAAACTAAAAAAATAATAGAGGGCTTTAGAGATAATAAGTGTGTTGAAGATTTGTGTAAAAGTTGCTATTATAAAAACAGATTTAAGAAATGATCTTCTATAATTATATCCACACTGGCAGTGGAAAAAAATAAAAAATAATCGCTTTATCGACAAATATGTGGATAAATTAGAAAGGATTATAAATATGGATAAAATAGAACAAGCTAAAATGATTGCTAAAGATATATTTGAAGAAGTTAAACCAACTTATCAAGAAGACTTCAAAAACAATTTTGATTTAGATGAGTATACAAAAGAAAGATTAACAGATTTTTATAATAGAACTAATGAAGAAGTTTTAAAGTTAGCTTTAGCTAAATATCAAGCCAAGCTACTAAAACAAGAAGAAAAGCATGATATAGGTAATTTTAATGTAGAGGTTCCTATTATAACTAAATCACAATTTGCAAAAATTGAAAGATTATATTTATTATCTTTATATATTAATAAACTAGTAGAATATGACTTTGAAAGCTTAGGATTAACTAGCATAGATATTATAAAGAAATATATAGCTTATCGAGATATTGATGAAAATAAGATATATGATACTACAGATAGAAATAGTCGTAGTGATAATTCATATAGTTTAAAGCTAAGTTTTTCACTACTAAAACTATGTATTAAAGAAAACAAACATAATAGTAAAATGAAATCTTATAATTATATGATTGAAGATTAAATAATTTTAGAAAAACACTTGACTATCAATATACTTTGTGGTAATTTAAGCTTAAGCACTGAGAAGTGTTTTTCTTTTAGAAAAAATATAAAAGGAAGATGTGTATATGACAAAGAAAAAAGAAATAAAAAAAGATACTTTAAAAGAAGAAAAAAAATCTTCTAAGAAAAAACATCAGAAAAAAGAAAGCATTATAAGTAGAATTGGTAATTTTTTTGCTGGTGTAAAAACAGAATTTAAAAGAGTTAAATGGCCTAGTAAGAAGGAAATGATAAAATATTCTGCTGCTACTATTATTTTTGTTATCGTTTGTTCTTTATTTTTCTATTTAATCGACGTTATTATAGCAGCCCTTCATGCAATAGGTAGTTAGAAAGGAAGAATAAAATATGGAAAAACAATGGTATGTAGTAAATACTTATTCAGGACATGAAAAAAAAGTTCAAGAAAAATTATTAATGCGTGCTGAATCAATGAATATGCAAGATTATATCTTTAGAGTTATTGTACCAGAACAAGAAGAAACAGAACTAAAAGATGGTGTAAAGAAAACTAAAGTAACTAAGTTATTCCCAGGATATATTCTTGTAGAAATGATTATGACTGATGAAGCATGGTACATTGTACGTAATACTCCAGGTGTTACAGGCTTTATTGGTTCTAGTGGTAAAGGAGCAAAACCAACTCCTCTTCAACCAAGTGAAGTTGATCATATTCTAAAAAATATGAAAATAAGTAGAATAGATATAGATAATGATTTAAAAGTTGGTACCAAAGTAAAAATTATTGGGGGACCATTTACAGGAATGTATGGTTTAATTGAAGAAGTAGATGCTCCAAATGAAAAGATTGTCTTAAATGTTGATCTATTCGGACAAGAAACTCAAGTTGAAGTTGAACTAACTCAAATAGAAAAAGCTTAGTTTTCTCTTGTCAAATAAGAAAAAGTATGCTATTATTTAGGGGCTATATTAATTTATATAGATTAATATTAGTGGGAAGCAAAAAGTGCAGAAATTGCAAAAATTAAGATGCAAAAATCTTAATACTAAAATTGGGATATAAAAATCCTACTATTGAAATACTGAAACTGAATACTGAAATGCTATTATTACCACTTGCGAAAACAAGTAAGAAAGGATGTGTTTTTCGTGGCAAAGAAAAAAGAAGTTGTAAAAAAGATTAAATTACAAATTCCTGCTGGTAAAGCAACACCAGCTCCACCTGTAGGTACTGTTTTAGGACCTGCTGGAATTAATTTACAGGAGTTTTGTACAAAATATAATGATGCAACAAGAGATAAAATGGGAGATATTTTACCAGTTGAAATATCTGTCTATGATGATAGAAGTTTTGATTTTATAATTAAAACTCCACCAGTAAGTTTCTTAATAAAGAAATATGCAAAGATTAATAAAGGCTCTGTTAAAGGATCTAAAGAAATTGTTGCAACTTTAACCGATGCCCAAATTACAGAAATAGCAGAAATCAAATTACCAGATTTAAATTGTTATGGTGTTGAAGAAGCTAAAAATATTGTAATTGGAACTGCCAAAAATATGGGTGTTGCTGTAGAAGAAAAATAAATATTAGAAATCTAAGCAATATCTATGTGGGAGGATGTAACTATTGCTTACCCGAATAACCACATAAGGAGGAATAAGAATGAAAAAAAGAAGTAGAAAATATCAAGAAGCTTCAACAAAAGTAGAAAAAGGCAAATTATATACCAAAGAAGAAGCAGTTAAATTAGTTAAAGAAACTAGTATTGCAAAATTTGATTCATCTATTGAAGTAGCTCTTAACTTAAATCTTGATACTAAAAAAGCTGATCAACAATTACGTGGAGCTATTGTTTTACCAAAAGGAACAGGTAAAACTAATCGTATCTTAGTAATTGCTAAAGGTGACAATGCTAAAAAAGCAACTGAAGCAGGAGCTGACTATGTTGGAGATCAAGATTATTTAGATAAAATTGCTAATGAAAATTGGTTTGAATTTGACACTATGATTGCTACTCCAGATATGATGCCATTACTTGGTAAATTAGGACGTGTTTTAGGACCAAAAGGTCTAATGCCAAACCCTAAGACTGGAACTGTTACAACAGATGTTGCTAAAGCAGTATCTGATGCTAAAGCAGGACGTGTTGAATATCGTACAGATAGTTTTGGTAATATTCATGCCTTAATAGGTAAAGCATCATTTAGTGAAGAAGATTTACTTGAAAACTTAAAAGCTTTTGTTGCACAAATTGTTAAAGTAAAACCTTCAACAGTAAAAGGTGATTACATTAAAAATATATCTATTTCATCTACTATGGGTCCTGGAATTAAGATTCAAATTAATTCTTTTGACAAATAATAGATTATAGAATATAATAAGAAAGAAATCAGTTAAACAGTACCCAAGACAGTAGGTAAAAAAAGTAAATCCTACCGAGGACTATTCTTATAAATAAAAGTTCTTGGGGGTATTCCTGAGAACTTTTAACTATTAAAGGGACTATAAACTGACTAGAAATAGGAGGGAAGAAAATGGCTAATCAAAAAATCTTAGCAAAAAAGCAAGAAGTTATTGATGAAATTAAAGATAACGTAAATAATAGCACATCATTTGTTTTATTTGATTATCGTGGTCTAACTGATGCTGAAATTAAAGAGCTAAGACGTGCATTAAGAGAAGCAGGCGCTAGTTATAAAGTATATAAAAATACTTTAATGGCAAGAGCATTTAATGATTTAAACATCGATGTAAATACTGCTTTAGAAGGACCTAGTGCTTTTGCTTATAGTACTGATCAAATAGCTCCAATTAAAGTATTATCAGACTTTGCTAAAGATCATGAAAATCTAGTTTTAAAGATTGGTTATGTTGATGGCGAAGTTGCTGATGAGGCTAAGTTAGCTGAGTATGCAAAGATTCCATCAAGAGATGGCTTACTTACTATGCTTGCAGGTGGTATGATAGGACTTGTTCGCGACCTATCTATCTGCTTAAATTTATATTGTGAACAAAAAGAAGAAAATTAATTTAGAGGAGGAATAAAAAATGGCAAAATTAACAAAAGAAGAATTTATTAGCTCATTAAAAGAAATGAATCTTTTAGAAATTAAAGAATTAGTAGACGCAATGAAAGAAGAATTTGGTGTAGATCCATCAGCAGTTGCAGTTGCTGCTCCAGGAGCTGCAGCTACAGAAGATGCTGGTCCATCTACAGTTACTGTATCTATTAAAGACGCAGGAGCTGCTAAAGTTGCAGTAATCAAAGTAGTTCGTGAAATTACAGGACTAGGATTAAAAGAATCTAAAGATTTAGTTGACAATGCTGGTTCTGCAATTAAAGAAAACATTTCTGTTGAAGAAGCTAATGAAATCAAAGCAAAATTAGAAGAAGCTGGTGCTACAGTAGAAGTTAAGTAGTTAGCTTCTTTTTTTGTGTTCAATTTTTAATAATTATGATATCCTTTAATAAAAGGAGAATAATATGAAATGTCCTAATTGTAAAAAAGAATATAAAGATAATTTATTTAGTTGTCCTTATTGTGGAACAATTAATAAAGAAATATATAAAGATATAAAAGAAGTGGATTTAAAGAAAAGTTCTTATGCAAGTTTTAAAGATGATGTAAGAAATAAGAAGTTTCATTTTAAGAAAGAAATACCTCTTTTAATTATAAGTATTATCATAATATTACTAGCATACTTCTTAAGTTACTATTACTTTACTTATATTGAAGATTATCCTTTCCTTTTCAAAGTTATAACTAATTATCCTTTATGGTTAATAATATTTATACCGCTAGCATTATTCATTTATTATAAGAACTTCTCCTTACTATCACTAATATTAAACTTATATTTCAGTATCTTTATAGGTGTTAGTATTTGTTTTCCCTTTTTTCTACCAGTGGCACTGGCAAACAATGGACATAGAATTTACCTATCTTTATTATTAATGCCAATAGTAATACTTATAGTCTTTGCCATGCTTAAGTTTGTAATAACTACTATTAAAAATAAATTATTAAAACACCATGCAGTAAGTTATCTTGTATTTATGATTTCTACACTATATCTTCTAGTTACAATGATAACTATTATTATAAGAATAACATGTTATTAGAGACTTTTATTTCTATATAAATTGTGTTAATATAAAACACATTAGAAAAGAGGACTACTAATGGCAATAAATAACTTAAAGATAAATAAAAATAACTGCAAGGATATACTAAAAAATATAAAATCACCAGAGCCAGTTTTAACAAGACAAAAGATTACATTAGATATAGAAGATTTATCTATTGAAGAAAGGTATAAACCATATTTAAAAAAGTTCATAAAAAATATCAATGATAATTTTAATTTTAGAAATCCAAATGAAACCTTAAGAACATTAACTATTAAACAAAAAACAATATTGCAAACTTTATTATTTCCAACTAGTGAAGCATATTATAATAATTTAAACAATAAAATTTATGTAGGAAAAAATATAGATAATTCCATATATCATGAACTATTTCATGCATTTACTACTTATAAGAAAAATATTTTATCAACAGTTTCTGGCTTTAATTATACAAATATACATACTGATATAGCGAGAAGCTTAAATGAAGGATACACAGACTTATTAGCAAATAGATACTTTGATAGTGTAGTTTCGTATAAGATAGAAGCAAATATTGCTAGGAAAACGGAGCTAATATTAGGAGAAAAAAATATGCAAGATTTTTATGCTTCCAATAATTTGTATGCAATAATTAAATTCTTATCAAAGTTTTCATCTAAAGAAGAGGCAATCGCTTTCATTAGTTCTATGGATAAACTAAGTGTATATAGAAATAATATAAAAAAAACTTTACAAATTATGAATATATTATCAAATTATTTAGTTGATGTTTATCTAAATATTTTAGTTGAATTTTATTCACAGGCTAAGTTCGATAAAGCAGATATTAATATTTTTCTATCAATATATAAAGAAGAATTTACCAATTATGCTTTTTATGATGATGATTATATTGAAAAAGAATACTTAAAAAGTCCTGATTATCTTGATATAACTTCTAAACTGTCAAATAACAATTTCCAAAAACAACTTCAAAAAAAACTGTTGACGAAATAAAAAAAATAGTGTATTATAACACTACGAAAGGAGACAAACTATATACTTTTGTATAATGGGTTGTCTCTTTCTTTGTTTTGAGGTGATATTAATGAGTCATTATTTTGAAAATGACCAAAATCTCCCTAGTAATTTAAAAAAAACTACAGCAATCATTTTGGATCAAAACTTTATTTTTTATACGGATAATGGTGTCTTTGCTAAACATGGCCTTGATTATGGCAGTGA
Source organism: uncultured bacterium (assembly GCA_949284575.1). Taxonomy (GTDB): domain Bacteria; phylum Bacillota_I; class Bacilli_A; order RF39; family UBA660; genus Onthousia. Next base: position 70,303 of record CASDWO010000061.1, on the reverse strand, counting down.
GTTACTCTTAAAATCATTGCCTTATAATGAACTTGAAGGGCCGATACTCGATGTAGGTTGTGGTTATGGAGTTCTAGGAATCGTCGTTAATAAGAAAACTAATTTAGAAGTGGATATGGTAGATGTTAATAAAAGAGCTTTGCATCTATCTAAAAGAAATGCTAAAGAAAATAAATGTACTAATATAAATATATTTGAAAATAACTGTTATGAAAATATCACGAGAAAATATAAGACTATTATTACAAATCCTCCAATTAGAGCGGGTAAAAAAATAGTCTATGATATCTTACTTAATGCTAGAAATCATTTAGATCCTGATGGCGTCTTGTACTTAGTGATAAGAAAAGATCAAGGTGCTATTTCGGCAATTTCTGACTTAAAAAAATACTATGATGTTAGTATTGTTAATAAAAGTAAAGGTTTTTTCATAATAGTTGCAAAAATGTGTTGACTTGTTGATAAAGTTATGCTAATAATATAAATTGGCAATATGTTATTTTTAATAACATAAATAAGTTAAATCTATGGTATAGGGGTGAATTTGAGTGTCATATAAAATTGTAGAATATGGAAAAAAACGTAAAAGAAGAAATTATTCAAGAATTAGAAATACTTATGAATTAAAGGATTTATTAGAAATCCAGAAAAAGTCTTATGACTGGTTTGTTACAACAGGAATTAAGGAAGTTTTTGAAGACTTATTTCCTGTAGAAAACTTTTCAGGTACACTATCTTTAGAGTTCGGTGATTATCATTTTGAAGAACCAAGATATTCTATCAAAGCTAGTAAAGATAGAGAAACTACTTATGCAGCACCACTAAAGGTAGAAGTGCGTCTTTTTAACCGTGAAACAGGAGAGGTTAAAGAACAAGAGATTTTCCTTGGTGATATGCCAATTATGACTGATAGTGGAACATTTATAATAAATGGAGCAGAACGTGTTATTGTTTCGCAACTTGTTCGTTCGCCAAGTGTTTATTATAATCATGAGATTGATAAAAATGGACGTGAACTTATCACTTCCCAAATCATCCCTACACGTGGTACTTGGTTAGAGTTTGAAGCAGATGCTAGAGATGTATTATATGTAAGAATTGATAGAACAAGAAAGGTAACATTAACAACATTACTACGTGCTTTTGGTTTATCTAGTGATGAAGATATCTTAAAATTATTTGGAGAAGATGATTTCCTTAAAAATACTATCGCTAAAGATGCTACAAAGAATCTTGATGAAGCTTTAATTGAAATCTATGAAAAATTAAGACCAGGAGAACCTGCTACATTAGATTCATCTAAAAACCATATTATTACAAGATTTTTTGATGAATTTAGATATGATCTTGCTAAAGTAGGTCGTTATAAATTTAATCGTAAATTAAATATTGTAGATCGTCTTTTAAATCAAACACTTGCTGAAGATATTGTAGTAGATGGAGAGACTAAATTTGCTAAAGGAACAGTTGTAACTAAAGATATTTTAGAGGATTTAAGAGAAATCTTTGCAAATGGCTATGGTGTTGTTGAAGCTAAGATCAATGATGAATTAGATACTTATAATAAAATACAAAAAGTAACTATTTATGATCCAAATGATAAGAAGAAAAAATTAATTGTTATTGGTAATGATCAGTCAATTGACTCTAAACGTCTAACAATATCAGATGTATATGCTGCAACATCTTATTACTTAAACCTTTTACATGGTGTTGGTAATTATGATGAAATTGACCATTTAGGTAACCGTCGTATTAGACAAGTAGGAGAATTATTACAAAATCAATTTAGAATTGGTATTTCTCGTATGGAAAGAGTTATTCGTGAGCGAATGACTACTCAAGAAATGGAAGAAGTAACTCCTAAGACATTAATCAATATTAGACCAGTAACTGCTGCTATGAAAGAGTTCTTTGGTTCATCTCAACTTTCACAATTCATGGATCAAACTAACCCTATCGCAGAACTTACTAATAAACGTCGTTTGTCAGCTTTAGGACCAGGAGGACTTTCTCGTGATAGAGCAGGTGTAGAAGTGCGTGACGTTAATGCATCACACTATGGTAGAATCTGTCCAATCGAGTCACCTGAAGGACAAAATATCGGTCTTATAACTTCACTTGCAAGTTATGCTAAAGTAGATGAATATGGCTTTATTATGACTCCATATCGTAAAGTAGTAGATTGTAAGATAACAGATGAAGTAGTTTACTTTACAGCCGATGAAGAACAAGACTATATTATTTCTGAGTCAACAGTTAATACTGATGAAAACAATGTAATTATTGATAAACAAGTAGCAGCAAGATTCCGTGATGAAAATATTCTTGCAAAACCTGAACAAGTAGACTATATTGATGTCTCACCTCAACAAGTTGTATCAGTAACAACAAGTTGTATCCCATTCCTAGAACATGACGATGCAACACGTGCTTTGATGGGGGCTAACATGCAACGTCAAGCCATGCCATTATTAAAAACAGAAGCTCCATTCATTGGAACAGGTGTTGAACATGTCGCTGCTAAAGATTCAGGAGTATGCGTTATCGCTAAAGCAGATGGTATCGTAGACTATGTTGATGCTAAAAAAATCGTTATCGCTAATGCTAAAGGAAAAGATACCTATTACTTAGCAAACTTTGAACTAGCAAACTCAAGTATTTGTTCACATCAACGACCAATCGTAAGAGCTGGTGATAAAGTAAAAATGGGAGATATCATCGCTGATGGTAATAGTTGTGATAACGGAGAACTTGCATTAGGTAAAAACGTTGTTGTCGCTTTCATGACATATAATGGTTATAACTATGAGGATGCTGTAATATTAAATGAAAATCTAGTTAAAGATGATAAATATACATCACTTCATCTAGAAGACTATGAAATGCAATGTCGTGAAACTAAACTAGGACCAGAAGAAATTACTCGTGATATTCCAAATGTTAGTGAAGAAGCTAAGAAAAACCTTGATGAACACGGTATCGTAACAATCGGTACTGAAGTTAAAGAAGGAGATATCTTAGTTGGTAAAGTAACACCAAAAGGAATGGCTGAGTTATCTAGTGAAGAAAAACTATTACATGCCATATTTGGTGAAAAAACTCGTGAAGTAAGAGATACTTCCCTTCGTGTTCCTCACGGTGGTGATGGTATTGTTCATGATATTAAGATTTATTCTCGTAAAGATAATGATGAACTACCAGCAGGTGTTTCTAAAGTAATAAGAGTTTATATCATTCAAAAACGTAAAATCCAAGTTGGAGATAAAATGTCAGGTCGACATGGTAATAAAGGTGTTATTTCCCTAATCTTACCTCAAGAAGATATGCCTTACTTACCAGATGGACGTCCTGTAGATATTATGCTTAACCCACAAGGTGTTCCATCTCGTATGAACCTAGGACAAATTCTAGAATTACATATGGGTATGGCTGCTAAAAAATTAGGCGTACATATCGCAACTCCAGTCTTCGATGGTGCTCATATTTCAGATATTGAAGAGATCATGGCAGAAGCTGGAATGGATCCTGATGGAAAAACAGTCCTTTATGATGGACGTACTGGAGAACCATTTGATAACCGTATTTCTGTTGGTGTCATGTATATGATTAAACTTCACCACATGGTAGATGATAAACTACATGCTAGAAGTACAGGACCTTACTCATTAGTAACACAACAACCACTTGGAGGTAAAGCTCAGTTTGGTGGTCAACGTTTCGGAGAAATGGAAGTTTGGGCTCTATATGCATACGGAGCTGCTTATACCCTTCAAGAAATGATGACAGTTAAATCAGACGATGTTGTTGGCCGTGTAAAAGTTTATGAATCAATTGTAAAAGGTGAAGAACTAAATCAAGCAGGAGTTCCTGAATCATTTAGAGTATTAATGAAAGAATTCCAAGCTTTAGGTCTTGATATATCTATTATCAATGAAGATGGAGAAGCTTTAGGCTTAAAACAAATTGAAGAAAATGATGAAGATAGTAAAGATATGATAGATGATGATCTTCCAATTACTCCAGTGTTAGATGAAACTGAAATAAAAGAAGAAGCTAAAGAAGATAGTGAAGATTATGAAGACGAAGATGATCTATTAGATGATGACTTCTTAGAAGATGAACCAACGGAAGAAGACTTAATTGAAGGAGATGATGAATAATGTTAGAAGTAAATAAATTTGATGCCATTAGAATTGGTATCGCTTCTCCTGAAAAAATTCGTGAATGGAGTTATGGTGAAGTAAAAAAACCAGAAACTATTAATTATCGAACTCTTCGTCCAGAACGTGATGGTTTATTCTGTGAAAAGATTTTCGGACCTACGAAAGATTTCGAATGTGCTTGTGGAAAATATAAACGTGTTCGTTATAAAAATATTGTCTGCGATCGTTGTGGTGTTGAAGTAACCAAATCTAAAGTAAGACGTGAGAGAATGGGACACATTGAACTTGCTAGTCCTGTCTCTCATATCTGGTTCTTTAAAGGAGTCCCTTCAAGAATGGGTCTTGTACTTGATATGAGCCCAAGAGATCTTGAAGAAGTATTATACTTTGTTAGTTATGTTGTAATTGATAAAGGTAATGCTCCTTTAGAAAACAAACAAACCCTATCAGAAAAAGAATATCGTGCTTATTATGAAAAATATGGTAACGGATTTAAAGTAGGAATGGGTGCTGAAGCAATTAAAGAACTACTTAAAAAAGTAGATTTAAAACATGATATAGATATCATTAATAAAGAACTTGAAAATGCTCAAGGTCAAAAGAGAACAAGACTCTTAAAAAGATTAGATGTTTTAGATGCTTTCTATCGCTCTAATCAAAAACCTGAATGGATGATTTTAGATTGTATTCCTGTAATACCACCTGATCTTCGTCCTATGATTCAATTAGATGGTGGACGTTTTGCCACAAGTGATTTAAATGACTTATATCGTCGTGTTATTAACCGTAATAATCGTTTAAAAAAACTTATTGATTTAGGCGCTCCTGGTATCATTATTCAAAATGAAAAACGTATGTTACAAGAAGCAGTTGATGCCCTATTTGATAATGGACGTCGTGGTAGAAGTGTAACAGGTGCCGGAAATCGTGCTTTGAAATCACTTTCTAGCATGTTAAAAGGTAAACAAGGGCGCTTTCGTCAAAACTTACTTGGTAAACGTGTTGACTATTCTGGACGTTCAGTTATCGTTGTTGGACCATCACTTAAAATGTATCAATGTGGTATTCCAAAAGAAATGGCTCTAGAATTATTTAAACCACACGTTATCAATGGCTTAGTAGAACGCGATATCGCTCACAATATTAAAGCTGCTAAACGTTTAATTGAAAATAGAGATCCTGTAGTTTGGGATATTGTAGAAGATGTTATTAAAGAACATCCAGTTCTCCTAAACAGAGCTCCAACCCTACATAGATTAGGTATCCAAGCATTTGAACCTATTCTAGTAGGTGGTAAAGCGATAAGACTACATCCATTAGTTTGTCCTGCCTTTAATGCTGACTTCGATGGTGACCAAATGGCTGTCCATGTACCACTATCAGAAGAAGCTCAAGCAGAAGCTAGAATGCTAATGTTAGGTTCAGGAAATATCTTAAAACCATCTGATGGAAAACCAATTGTTACTCCAGCTCAAGATATGGTTTTAGGTAACTACTATATAACAATGGAAAAAGCAGGTGAAGATGGAGAAGGAAGAGTCTTCAAAAATGCTAACGAAGCTTTAATGGCATATGAAAGACGTGAAATAACTCTTCATACAAGAATTGTTATTCCAGTAGATTCTTTTAAATATAAAATATTCACTACCTCTCAAAAAGGTAAATACTTAGTTACAACAGTAGGTAAAATTAAATTTAATGAAATCTTACCAGATTCATTCCCATATATTAATGAACCAACTGATGATAATATTCAAAATATTACTCCTAACAAGTATTTCTTAGAAAAAGGTACTGACTTAAAAGAAGCTATTAAAAATATGCCTTTAGTTAAACCTTTCGCTAAAGGTACTCTTGAAAAAGTAATTGCTCAAGTATTTAACCGTTATAAAACTACAGAAACATCAGAAATGCTTGATAAAATGAAAGACTTAGGTTTCTATTACTCAACTATCGCTGGTATTACTATTTCTATGAGTGATGTTGCCACAAGTGAACATAAACAAGAATACATTGACGAAGGACAAGCCTTAGTTAATAAAATTAATAAACAATACACACGTGGTTTAATTACTGAAGAAGAACGTCATGAGAAAGTTATTGAAACTTGGTATGGAGTTAAAGATAAAGTTCAAGCAGAACTTGAAGATATCTCTAAAGAACAAGTAGATAACCCAATCTTCATCATGATGCACTCTAAAGCACGTGGTAGTATTTCTCAGTTTACCCAAGTTGCTGGTATGCGTGGACTAATGCAAAAACCAAATGGTGATCCAATTGAAATACCAGTTATCTCAAACTTTAAAGAAGGACTATCAGTATCAGAATTCTTCTTATCAACTCACTCTGCTCGTAAAGGTAGTGCTGATACCGCTTTAAAAACTGCAGACTCAGGTTACTTAACACGTCGTCTTGTTGATGTATCTCAAGATATTATCGTTAAAGAAGATGATTGTGGCAGTGAACAAGGTGTTTTAGCAAGAGCCTTTGTTAATGAAAAAACAGGTGCTGTTATTGAAAGCCTATATGATCGTATTGTTGGTCGTTATGCTAGCAAGAAAGTAATAAATCCTGAAACTAAAGAAGTAATTGTTGATAAAGACGAATTTATAACTGAAGCTAAAGCTGACAAAATAGTAGCAGCAGGAATTGAAGAAGTTGAAATTAGATCAATTCTAACTTGTAATACCGAAAAAGGTGTATGCCGTAAATGTTATGGTCGAAACCTTGCTACAGGTAATGTTGTTGAAATTGGTGAAGCTGTAGGTGTTATGGCTGCTCAATCAATCGGTGAACCAGGTACCCAACTTACCATGCGTACTTTCCATACAGGTGGTGTTGCTGGTGGTGAAGATATTACTCAAGGTCTTCCACGTGTTCAAGAACTATTTGAAGCTCGTAACCCTAAAGGTAAAGCTACTATCGCTGAAATTGATGGAAAAATAACTAAGATAGCTGAAGATCATGGTAAATATAAGATTAGTATTACTAATAAAGTAGAAACTAAAGAACATATCACAAACTATGGTGCTAAGCTATGTGTAGAAAAAGGTGATACAGTTTCTTGTGGTGATAAATTAACAAAAGGGGCTATTTCACCAAAAGAATTACTTGATGTAACAGATCCAATTACAACACAAGAATACATCTTGAAAGAAGTACAAAATACATATCGTTCTCAAGGTGTTGATATTGCTGATAAACATATTGAAATTATCGCACGTCGTATGATATCTAAGATTAGAATTGTTGAAGGTGGAGACACTAAATTCTTACCTGGTTCTCTAGTTAACTTTAGAGAATTTACAGAAGGTAATAAAGAAGTAATCATCAGTGGTAAACGTCCTGCTACAGGTCGCCCAGTACTACTTGGTATTACTAAAGCCTCTCTTGAAACAGATTCCTTCTTATCGGCAGCTTCATTCCAAGAAACAACAAGAATCTTAACAGATGCTTCAATTAGAGGAAAAGTTGATCACTTAGAAGGACTAAAAGAAAATGTTCTAATTGGTAAATTAATACCAGCAGGAACAGGTCTTAAGAAATATCGTGATATATCATACACTTTAGAAGATGAATTTATTGATGAAGAACCTTTAGAAAAATTAGAAGATGAATTTATGGAATAGTGTCAAATTTTATAAACACTATTCCTTTTTTTTATGTATTTTGCTACAATAATAATGGAAGGGATTGGTTATATGCGAATAGGTGTTGATTTGGATGGAGTCTTAAATGACGTCGCTGAATGGCACTTCGCTTGTGGTTCAAAGTTTTGTTTTGAAAGAGATATTAACCGTGGATTTAATCCTAAAGGTTATTATATGGAAGAACAATTCTATTTATCTAGCGAAGAAAACATTGAATTTTGGCGACAATATATTTTTGATCTCTTAATTGCTATTCCGCCTCGACCTTATGCTAGTGAAGTTATTCATCGAATGCGTAAGGCTGGTCATAAAATTATCATACTATCAGCTAGAGATAATCAGTATTTAACTAATCAATATGCTGGTATGATGACATATTACGTTAAAGCATGGCTTCATAAGAATAATATAGAGTATGATGAATTAATTATAAATAGCAACAATAAAAGAGAAAAATGTCTAAGTATAGGGTTAGATTTAATGATTGAAGATAAAGCTAAAAATGTTAATGAAATATCTAAAATTATACCTGTAATGGTATTTGATGCTCCTTATAATCAAGATTGCACTGGTAAAAATGTAATTAGAGTCTATTCGTGGTATCAAATATATCAAGAAATCATAAATAAGTTTGCCGCTTTAGAAATAATTTAATAAGAGGTGATGATTATGGCTAAACTAAATAATAGAGGATTTGGTATGTCAACAATGTTAATCTTTATTGGCGTCTTTGTTATTGTGTTAATTGCCATAATGGTTTTAGCTTATAATAACGGAATCGGTGAAGATTCGCCAAACCCTGTAATTAAAAAAGAAGATACAATCTTTGTATCTCCAGAAGAAGAGGAGGAATAAAAATGAAAAAAGTTGCAATTAATGGTTTTGGAAGAATAGGAAGACTTGCCTTTAGACTGCTTGATGAAGATCCTGAAATGGAAGTAGTTGCTATTAATGATTTAACAGATGCAGAACAACTTGCTTACCTACTTAAATATGATACATCTCATAGAAGATATAAAGAAAATGAAATATCTTTTGAAGGTAATAATATTGTAGTAGGGGATAAGAAGATTAAAGTATATGCCGAAACTGATCCTAATCTTTTACCTTGGAAAGATTTAGATATTGATGTTGTATTAGAATGTACTGGTAAATTTACAAGTGTTGAAAAAGCAATGGCTCATATTAATGCTGGTGCTAAAAAAGTAATAATCTCAGCTCCTGCTAAAGGAGATGTTAAAACTATTGTCTATAATGTAAATCATAACATCTTAGATGGAAGTGAAAAAATAATATCAGCAGCTAGTTGTACTACTAACTGTCTAGCTCCTGTTCTAAAAGTATTAGATGATACCTTTGGTATTAAACAAGGCTATATGACTACAGTTCATGCTTATACAAATGATCAAGCTACACTAGACGTTGCTCATAAAAAAGGAATCTATGCTCGTCGTGGTAGAGCCAGTGCTGCTAATATCGTTCCAGCATCAACTGGTGCAGCATCAGCTATCGGTAAAGTCTTACCTAACCTTGAAGGAAAAATGGAAGGAACTGCTATGAGAGTACCTGTAACTACCGGTTCAGTTGTTGATTTAGTTTTAAAACTAAATAAAAATACCACAGTAGAAGAAATAAACGAAGCTTTAAAATCTAATACTAATGAAACTCTAGGATATACAGCCGATCCAATCGTTTCAAGTGATACAATTGGAATGCACTATGGTAGTCTAGTTGATAGCTTACTAACATCAATTAGTGAAGTAGATGGAGAACAACTAGTTAAAGTAGTAGCATGGTATGATAATGAAATGAGTTATACAGCTCAAATGATTAGAGTTGCTAAATACATTGCGAACCTATAAGAGCTTAAGCTCTTTTTTCTTTTGACATTACAATATCGTTATAAATATAAGAAATATTGAAAAAATATAAGAAAAATACTAAAATATTATTAGGAGGATTAGATATGAAAAAAACAATTAAAGATTTAAATATTGATAATAAAAAAGTAATAATTAGATGTGATTTTAATGTCCCATTAAAAGATGGAAAGATTACTGACGATACAAGAATAGTAAAGAGTTTACCTACTATTAAATACTCTATAGAACATAATGCTAAAATAATATTAATGTCTCATTTAGGTAGAGTAAAAACAGAAGAAGATAAAACTAAGAATGACCTTAGTGTTGTTGCAACTAGACTTAGCGAACTACTAGATAGAAATGTAACTTTTATAAATTCTACAAGAGGAGAAGAGTTAGAAAATGCTATTTCTAATATGCAAGATGGCGATATTATCTTAATGCAAAATACTCGTTATGAAGATTTAAATGGTAAAAAAGAAAGCGGTTGTGATATGGAACTTGCTAAATACTGGGCAAGTTTAGGAGATATCTTTGTTAATGATGCCTTTGGTACTCTTCACCGTGCTCATGCTTCAAATGTTGGTATCAGCACCTACTTACCAAGTTGTGTTGGTCTTCTTGTCGAAAAAGAATTAAGTGCTTTATCTTATCTTTTTGATCCTGATAAACCATTTATGATAATATTAGGAGGTGCTAAAGTTAGTGATAAGATAGGACTAATTGAAAATTTACTTCCTAAATGCGATAAAATCCTAATAGGTGGTGGTATGGCCTTTACCTTTTTAAAAGCTGAAGGTTATAATATTGGTAAATCTTTATTAGATGAAGAATCTGTTGAATTTTGTAAAAAGATTCTAAAAGAAAATGAAAATAAAATAATATTACCTGTAGATGTTATCTGTAATAACGAATATCTTGATACTACTGGTAAAGTTAAAGATATAACAGAACTAACTAATGACGACATGGGCTTAGATATTGGTCCTAATACTGTTAATATCTTTAAAAATAATTTAGCAAGTGCTAAAACCGTTATGTGGAATGGACCTTTAGGAGTATATGAATTTACAAACTATGTTAAAGGTACAAATGAAGTATTAACCTACTTAACTGAAATAAATGCTAAAACTGTAATTGGAGGTGGCGATATAGTAGCAGCAACTTCTGCTTGTAATGTAACTGATAAACTATATCATATTTCAACAGGTGGTGGCGCTACTCTAGAATATTTAGAAGGAAAAGAACTACCAGGTTTAAAAAACATCGAAGAAAAATAAACTATTATTAAAGGAGATGATCTTATGCCTGAAATAAAAGACAAAAATGGAATGAATATTGGTTTGTTTACAGACTCCTATTCACCTAATGTTAATGGAGTTGTAACTAGCGTTGAGACTCTAAAAAAAGCATTAGAAGAAAAAGGCCATACAGTTTATGTTATTACCGTTGGTCAAGATGCTAAAACCTACAATTATGATGAAGAACAAAAAATATTACGCATTCCAGGAATACCTCTAGGTATATATGATTATCGAATGTCAAGTTTTTATCCTCTTAAAGTAATAAATAGAATAAGATCCTGGGATTTAGATATTATCCACTCACATACAGAACTAAGTATGGGTATCTTTGCCCGTCTTTTCGCTAAACAATATAATATTCCTTTAGTTCATACCTATCATACTATGTATAAAGATTATACTTGGTATGTCTCAAGAAATATTAAATTCTTTGATCTAGGCTGTAAGAAAGCCGTAGAATACTTAAGTAAATTCTACTGTGATAATACTGCTGATGCTTTTATTGTTCCAACTGTTAAAACTTATCACTTATTTAGAGATGAATATCATTATGATAAAGATATATATATTGTTCCTACAGGATTAGATGCTTCTAGATTTTATAAAGAAAATAGTGATAAATTAAAAGTTTTAAAATTAAGAAGAGAACTAGGTTATAAAAAGAAAGATTTTGTTATGCTTTTTGTAGGAAGATTAGCTCAAGAGAAAAATGTTCCATTTCTCTTTGATATAATAGAAAAATCTAAGAATCCAAATATTAAACTTTTAATTGTAGGTTATGGTCCTGATGAAGATAAATATAAAAAAGAAGTAAAGGGAAGGGCTCTTACTGATAGAATTAAATTTACTGGTAAAGTAGCTTGGAATGATATGCCTACTTATTACCATGTTGCAAATGCCTTTATAACTGCTTCAACAACAGAAACGCAAGGACTAACCGTAATAGAAGCCTTAGCAGCATCACTTCCTGTTATTTGTATAGATGATGATGCCTTTAAAAGTGCTATTATAGATAACTTTAATGGCCGTATCTTTAAAAATCAAGAAGAATGCTTAAATATTGTCTTAGAACTAGCTTCTAATAAATTAGAACTTGAAAATTTAACTTCTAAAGCCGCTCAATCTATTAAAAAATACTCTCTTCCTGCTTTCGCTGATAGTGTCTTAGATGTTTATAATGTCGCAATTACTAAACATAACAAAAAACAATCTTTTGGAACAAGACTTGTGGAAAAAATAAAAACCAAATGGAAAGGTGGTAAAAAAAATGATCGTAGCCTTAAATCATAAAAGTAATTTTACTAAAGATGAAATTCTAAAATACTTAGAAGATTATAAAAATCTTAATACTTATAATCATGAAATGATCTTAATCCCAACTGCTTGTTATTTACCCTTAATAGAAAAAAATATAACCTTTGCTTCAGAAGATGTTAGTAGTAAAGAAATGGGAGCATATACAGGAGAAATAACTGCTAAAGCCATTAAATCATTAGGTGCTACATACACCTTAATTAATCATAGTGAAAGATCTACTAAGATGAATGAAGATCTTAGTATTAGTAAAAAGAAACTAGAACAAGCTTTTTCTAGTGACTTAATACCTATTATTTGTATAGGAGATACTAAAGAAGAACATGAAAGAGGTACTTATGTAGATAAAATAAAAGAAGATATGGACTATCTATTAAGTGATATAGATAAATCTAAAGACTTTATTATCGCCTATGAACCAATATTTGCAATAGGTACAGGTATTGTGCCAACAAATCTAGATATTGAAAAAGTAACTACTATGTTAAAAGAAACGTATAATAAGAAAATACTATACGGTGGTAGTGCTAATGAAAAGAATATTGATGAATTAAAACAAGTTAAAAATATAGATGGTTTCCTTTTAGGAGGAATATCTCTAAAACTTGATTTTTTACAGGAATTCCTTAATAAGTTACAATAGTAAGCTAAGGAAGTGAGATTATGCCAAATTTAGAAGAATTAATAGCAAATAGAAATGAGTCTATTAAACAACAAGAACAATATTTATAAGAGATAGAAAAATTTATAAAAGGTTTTAGTATTACTTATTATCAAGAATATATTAATAAAAATCTATCTAAAGATGCCAAAACAAATCCAATGTCTGATCTTGCCATTACTTTTACTGATGAAAAGATGGTTAGCAGTCAATATTATAATCATGGAAGCTCATTTTTAAATTGAGCTATGAAAGTTACAGAAAATAATATTAATCACAGGGTTTTATGGAAATATGTAAACTTAGAAGAGGATGCAGTTAATCGCATAATTGCAGTACAAGCAACAGAGTCTAATGAAGAAAAAGAAGAATTTTTGTTTATATGACCTTCATACATAAAAGAATTAGCAGAACAAGATAATTTAGTTTTTGAAGAAACAGAATTAAAGGATACTGGTTTTACTGAAGTATATACTGTCAGTGCTACAATACCAAAAATAAATTTAGATAAACATAAAGTTTTAATTAAGAAAAATTAAAGGTAAATTGCAAAATTAACTGCAACTTTTAAATAAATTATTGATAACAACCAAAAAGAAGTTTTGGTTGTTTTACTTATTATATTCAAGGTATGAAAAGTCAAGGGTAAAATGCCTTTTCAATAAACTACAATAAAATATTAAAATTTCTCCTTTACAAGCTCTATTAAAAAAACTATAATGAACTAAAGGAGGAGTAGTAATGTATAATTCGGTTGAATTAGATAAAATGCGTGAAGATAGTATCAAAACCGCTTTTGCAGAAATAGAAATTATCGAAAAAAAATTATTCCAAAATAGTGTTGACTATTATAATAACTATATTGATAAATATCTAGAATATGCTGCTAATAATGATTTATTTACAGATGAAATATCCTATAGCATCAGTAATGATATTTCTAATCAAGAAGAATTTAATCAATATTTATGGGAAAATATTAAAAAAGGACTTAAATTACTAAATAAGACTAACTTTACCAAGTATATAATAAGTGAAGATAATCCTATTTATGCAATAAGATTAGAAGTAGATCATGTTAATGATAAATGCAAATATACTTTTATAAGACCAAGTTATATAAAAGAATTAGCTGATAAATGTGAATTACCATTTGAAGAAATATCTCGTGATGATCAAGTTATAGGCTATAAAATAAAGAAAAAATGTCAAACGATAGAGTTACCTAAGCAAAGAGTTCTAACTAAAAATAGTTAAAACTTTTTCTTTTTCGACAAAACATCTCCTTTTTTGCTCTATCAAATTTTTAATATCTGTTATATAATTAAAATGCGTGGTAGTATATGGAAGGAGAGAAAATGAAAAAGACCAACGTATTAATGATTGATGATAATAAAGAGTTAGTAAAAATGGTAAAGGAATATTTTAAAGATCATAATGAGATTGCCATTAGTTTAACCGCTAGTGATGGTGTTGAGGGTTTAGATTTAATAGAAAATAGACAAGATGATTATGATGTTATTCTTTTAGATTTAATTATGCCTAAAAAAGATGGAATAAGTGTTTTAAAAGATATGAAAAATAAAAAGTTAGCTAAGAAAGTCATTGTTTTAACATCTTTTAATACCGGAGAAGTAATAAGAGAAACTAGTGAATTAGGTGTTAGTTATTTTATCTTAAAGCCTTTTGAATTAACTGAATTAGAAAAGAGAATCTTAGAATGTAGTAATAATAATAACTATGATAAGAAAACAATAGATATGAAATATAATAATTTACAAGTATCTATAACTAAAATATTACATGAGTTAGGTGTACCATCTCATATTAAAGGATATCAATATATAAGAGAAGGTATCACAGTTTTATATGAACATCCTGAAGTAATAGGAGGTATTACCAAAGAATTATATCCTGATATAGCAGAAAAGTTTGATACAACAGTATCAAGAGTTGAAAGAGCCATAAGACATGCTATTGAAGTAAGTTGGAATAGAGGTAATTGGCAATTGATGGAAGATATCTTTGGACATAGTGTTGATATTGATAAAGCAAAACCAACTAATTCCGAGTTTATTGTCACAGTCGCCGATAAACTTCGTCTTGAATTTCATCAAGATGCAATTAGGCAGTAGTAAAACATTAAGACGAGCAGTAGTAGTCTTTTTATTTTGCTTTTCTTTAGATTAGTTACATTTTAAGCTATTTTAATTTGCTAGTTTTGTCCTTTTAAGTTATCCTATTAATAGGAGGAAATAATATGCAGAATAAAAAAAGCCAAGTCTATTTTAAAAAGAATGGTAAATTTAAAAAAATAAATCCTAACTTTACTAATTATTCTTATTTAGATGATTGTGATTATAGTAAGAAAGGTTATCATAAAACGAGATTTCATAGTAAAGGTTTAATAGAAGGTATTAGCATTGAAATAGATGAAGATGTTGAAGAAGCTATCTTTATAAATTGTAATTTTAACTATTTAATAGAATTAATTATAAAAAATAAAAATACTAAAGTTTATTTTCATAATTGCCTTATTGATGATTTTTCTCAAACTAGTGTAATAAAAGGCGGTTCTCTTTACTTTACTAACTTAACCACTTACAATCTAGAAATAGATAGCGAAAGTATCGCATTCAAAGGAGTAAGAAATAAATTAGATCCTACTGAAAACACTAAAATGAAACATATTAAAGTTAGAGCAGGAAGAATAACTATTGAAGGCAATCACATCTTATCAGGTTGTGAAAATGAAATAATTAGTGACAAGATCTTTTTAAATAACTGTCATATGGATGTATATGGATATTTATATTTAACAGGAGGAAAAGTAACTATCTTAAATAGTGAAATAACATCAAACAATGATATTGATATAAATAGTAAAAATTTAATTATCGCTTCTTCTAAAATTCATCATACTGATAATTTAAACTTCTATTATGATACTTTTAAAACAGAAAAATCTACTTTTCAAAGTACTAATGAGATGACTTTTAATAATATGCTTACATTTTATAATAAAGCAATAACAAGTAGCACTTTAACTGATCCTTTATTAATTGCAAGAGAATCACTTACTCTAAACTTACAACGGCTTGAAGAAAGACTTTTAGAATGTAATGAAAACACTTCAATTTCTATAACTGCAAATGAAGCTTTAAACCTTGCTAATAAAAAACAACAACTAGAAAATCTAAAAAGAGAAATAAAGGAATTAGAACTTGCTTACAGTCAAAAAAAAGACTTTATAAATGCTAGTTTATCTAAAAAGAAAGTTAAAACATTTAAGAATGATTTAATCTAAAATCTTGACTAAAAAAAATAATAGTTCTATACTTATATTAGAAGATGTGGGAGGTGACTACACTAAATGGAACGAAAAATAACAAAATTCTTATTAAAATGGAAAAATGATTTAATAAGAAAACCATTATTAATAATAGGAACAAGACAAGTTGGTAAGACATATGTAGCTTTAGATTTTGGTAAAAGTAATTATAAATATGTCGCTTACTTTAACACAGATCATAATACGATTCTTAAAGACTTATTTAAAAAAGAAAGATCTATGACTAAACTAGCTGAAGCTTTAAGTATTATATCAGAAGTTCCTATTGTTAAAAATGATACCTTAATAATCTTTGATAATGTTACTGATGAAGAAATCATAAAAGGCCTAAAACTTTTTGGCTATGATAAAAATGATTATCATGTCATTGCAATAACCTCAAGTAGAGATTCACTTCTAAAGTTTAGAGGAGAAGAATTCCAATATAAAATTATGACCGAAATGGACTATGAAGAATTTTTATGGGCTATAGGAGAAAAAGAAACAGCAGAAAAAATAAGATATGCTTATGATAATCATAGAAGTTGTAGTGTTCATACTAAAGCTTTAGATTTCTTTTATGACTATTTAATAACAGGAGGACTTCCTGAAGTAGTAGAAGCTTTTGCAACTAAAAAACATTATGGATATTTAGATAGTATCAAAGAAAGAGTATTTGATATTAATAAAAGTGAACTACTAAATAGTAAAAACCTAATAGATATAGAACGTGGTATTGAAGTAATGGAAAGTATCCCTAAACAATTAGAAAAAGAAAATAAAAAATTTCAATATGGTATCTTAGGCTATGGAAGACGTGCTAAAGAATTTGAAAACTCTATTAACTTCCTTGTAACTAATCAATTAGTATATCGTTCATATAAAATAAGAGTAGCAAAGTCACCTTTATCTAGTTGTAGAGAACTTGATAGTTTTAAATTATATCTTCCAGATGATGGACTTTTAAGTATGAGATATAACTTAACTAAAGATAGATTAAAAGTAGATGAAAATGTTAAACAAGCCTTATATGAAAATCATATCGCTCATACTTTAGTAGAAGCAGGTTATTCCTTATATTATTATCAGTCAGAGGGAAAAGCAGAAGTTAACTTTGTTATTCAAAATAGAATGGGAAAAATTATTCCTATAGAAATTGCCACTAAACAAGGTTCTAAGGTAAAAAGTTTATCAGTCTTTATAAAAAAATATATTGTAACAGATGCCTATCGTATTACAGAAAATAACTTTTCAACAAAGAAAAATGTTAGATACTTACCAATATATGCTATATTCTGTTTAAATGAACAATTATACTAGAAGGTAGTGCTTAACATGTGGGATAAGAAAGATTTAGAAGCGAAGTTAAGATATTTAAACGACCTATTAAAAAATGCAAAAGATAAAGATAAAAAATATAAAATATTTAATAATAGAGTTGCTATTATTGAAATGTTAGAATTGTTGGATGGAAGAAAAATAAAAATATACAATAGTCCATTATGGTTATCAACTACAAAACTGTCTTTGAAAAGAGAAAAAAAGCAATATGATAATAATGAGTCAGTACTCTTTAATAAATATAAAGAAGATTTAAAATTTGCCTTTATATTATGTAAAAACATCGCTCTACTACAACCCTTTGAATGGCAAGAAGAACATCTTTCAAAATCAAAAGAAGAATGTATTATGGAGGTAATAGATTTTGCCAAGACACTACAGGATGAAGAGTTAAAAAAAGATATAATCAACATTGCTAAAGATACTAGTCACATAGCATTATTTGATAATCTTGAAGATGAGATAAATGTATCTGGAAGAAACTATAGATTTCCCATTTTTAAAGAATGTTATATTTCTTGTAGTTTAAATTCAAGTACGCTATTACATGAAATTGTTCATACTATAGATGCTAAAAATAAAGACTACTATGAAAATAGTTATCCATATAGTTACGAGGTACCAAGCTATGCTTTGCAAATATATAAAAGTATAAAAGAAGTTAACCTAAATAACGAAATTAATATATTAATATATTTATGTAAAAGAACAATGTCTATAATTAGTGGTAAATCGCCATCTATACTATTACCAAGAACTACTATAGAAAATTATGCTTTTGAAAATATAACTAATAAAAGTTTGACATCAATAGAATTATTATTGACATTAAAAAGTATTTTAATTGGAACAATATTTGCTAAGAAAATATTAGATAATGAAGAAGAAGGATTAAGAGAATATAAGGAAATGATAGGCACAAAGTTTCCTAAAGATGAACTACCTGATTACAGTAGGTGGGGAATTACTAATGAAGTTATAATAGATTACAGTAAAAACTTAACTAGTTATTTTAGTGAATATCAAAAAGAAAGAGGAGGAAAAAGTTTATGAAAAAAGTATTATTAACAATTATAGATGGTTTTGGATATAGAGAAGAAAAGAAAGGTAATGCCGTTATTGCAGCTAACCCAGAAAATATAATAAATTTATGGAAGGAATACCCTCATACTACTTTGGAAGCTAGTGGTGAAGCAGTTGGACTTCCAGCTGGACAAATGGGTAATAGTGAAGTAGGACATTTAAATATAGGAGCAGGACGTGTTGTAGACCAACCTCTTATGCAGATAAATCACGCTATAGAAGATGGTAGTTTCTTTAAGAACGAAGTCTTACTAGATATAATTAATCATTGTAAAGAAAATAATTCATCACTTCATTTATTTGGCTTATTAAGTGATGGAGGAGTTCATTCTCATATTAATCACTTCTTTGCAATGTTAGACCTATGTAAAAAAGAAAACTTTCATAATGTCTATGTTCACGCATTTTTAGATGGTAGAGATACTCTTCCCGATGTTGCTCTTACCTTCCTAGATTCTCTAACTAATAAACTTAATGAACTAGGCTTTGGTAAACTAGCAGATATTTCAGGAAGATATTATTCTATGGATAGAGAAAGAATGTGGAATGTTACTAAAAAGTATTATGATTTATTAGTACATGGAGAGGGAGTAAAAATAGATTCATATAAAGATTATATAGAAGATTCATATAAACAAAATATTATGGATGAGTTCATTGTTCCTGCTAAATTAATAGATGATGGAGCCCTAAAAGAAAATGATGGTATGGTAATGCTTAACTTTAGACCAGACCGTATTACTCAAACCTTCACTGCTCTAACTAATAAAGACTTTAAAGAGTTCCCACGAGTAGATTTTAAAAATGTAGAACTAGTTACAATGATGACACCAGAACATACAGTTATTGCAACTCCTGCTTTTCCACCAATGCACTTAACTAATACATTAGGAGAATATGCTGCCTCAATTGGATTAAAGATTCTAAGAATAGCAGAAGCTAGTAAATATCCACATGTTACATACTTCTTTGATGGAGGAGAAGAAAAAGATATTCCTAATACAGATAAAATAATCGTTCCAAGAAAAGATGTAGCAACATATGATATGTATCCTGCTATGAGTGCTTATGAAGTAACAGATAAATTAATAGAAGTTATGGATAAATATGATTTAATCATTTTAAACTTTGCTAACTGTGATATGGTAGGACATACCGGTAAATTTGATAAAGTTGTTGAAGCTGTTAAAGCCGTTAATGAAAATGTTGGAAGACTATATGAAGCGAGTAAAGAAAAAAACTTTACTATGTTTGTAACAGCAGATCATGGTAACTCTGAAATTATGGAAGACGATAAAGGAGAAGTAATAACTGCTCACACTACGAGTCCTGTTCCGTTTATTATTACAGACCATAATATAAAAGAAATTAAAACAGGTAAACTAGGAGATATCGCTCCTACAATACTAAAATATATGGATATAGAAAAACCAGATGAAATGACTGGTAATAACTTAATATAAAAAGTTTAATCACTTTCAAACAATTTAGAAATATCTATATCTAAAGCAAGAGAAATTCTATAAAGGGTATCAACAGAAAAAGTTTTGATACCTTTTTTTGATTCAATACGTCTAATAAATTCATGAGAAACGCCTACTTCTTCAGCTAAAACAGCTTGAGTAATACCTTTCTCTTTCCTATACTTTTTAATATTTCTAGCAATTAATGTATATAATTCTTCTTTAGATATTTCCAAGATAATCACCACTATTATTATGTCAAAAAAAAGAAAAAATATATGTAAACCAGCACTTTACATTAATGCAAAAAACTATTATAATTAAAATAGGTGAGAAGTAAAATGAAGAAATGTAAGTATTGTAGGGAAGAAATAGATAAAAATGCTAAAGTTTGTCCTTACTGTAAAAGAAGTCAAAAAAGTTCAGCTTTAACAATTTTTCAAGGGGTATTAATAGGTTTAGTCTTTCTCTTTGCTATTGCTATATTAAATGGAATATGGACTGATAGTGATGATTTTGATTATTCCATTGACTACACTAATTCAACTATAAAAGAAAAAGTTAATTTATCTTTAGAAGATGGTCATTATGGCTATGTTGATGATCTTCTAGGCTTATATTACATTGAAGGATATGTAAAAAATAATTCTTATAAAAATCTATCTTATGTATCAATAACTTTCACTGCTTACGATAGTACAGGAAATACCATAGGGACTTGTGGAGATTATAATATGAGTCTTGATTCTTATGGAAGTTGGAAATTCAAAGCAGTTTGTGATAGTGAAGGAAGTCAAGTTGCATCTTACAAGTTAAGTGAAGTTACAGGATATTAATAATATAATTACTTTATCCACAAAAATGTGGAAAACAGATAACCAGTATTTGGTTATTTTTTTCTCTTTTAAATAGAACTAACGTATTATATAATAGAGTAAAGAGGAGGAATAACTATGCAGCGAATTATTTTTCATATCGATGTTAATAATGCCTTTTTGTCTTGGACTGCTATTTATCTTTTAAATCATGGCTATAAACAAGATATTAGAAAGATTCCAAGTGTTATAGGAGGAGATGAAAAAGCAAGACATGGTATTGTTCTTGCTAAAAGTCCTATCGCTAAGAAATATGGAATAGTAACAGCAGAAACATTATATAGTGCTAGAAGTAAATGCAAAAGCTTACAAGTATTCCCTCCTAACTATACTTTTTATAAAGAACAATCTAAAAATTTATATAATTATCTTTCAGAGTATTCACCTATTATAGAACAATATTCCATTGATGAGTGTTTTCTTGATCTTACTGGAACTTCACTTCTTTATGGTAATGATTATGTATCTCTAGCACACAAAATAAAAGATGAAATCAAAGAAAAGTTTGGTTTCACAGTCAATGTTGGAATAGGAGAAAATAAATTATGTGCTAAAATGGCAAGTGATTTTGAAAAGCCAGATAAAGTCCATACTCTTTATTTAAATGAAATTGAAACTAAAATGTGGCCTTTAAAAGTAAATGATCTATTTATGCTAGGTAAAAGTTCTGCAAAAAAGTTAAATGACTTAGGAATATATACTATTAAAGATTTAGCTGAGTCTAACATCAACCTATTAAGAAGACATTTTAAAAGCCAAGGAGATTATTTTAAAGAAGCAGCATTAGGAATAGATTATAGTAAAGTAGAACCTAGAAATGCTAAAAATAAATGTATTAGTATTTCAAGAACATTACCTTATGATGTAACTAGAAAAGAAGACTTATTAAAAATATTATTTAGTGAAACAGAGGAAGTCTCTTTTACTTTAAGAAGTCAAAAACTATATACAGGAACTATCGCTGTTACATATAGAAATAATTTATTTAAAAATTATTCCCATCAAATTACTTTAGATAATCCTACTAATGTAACAGAAGAAATCTATAAAGCTGTTAAAACAATTTTTGAAGCTAGTTGGAAGGAAGACTCTATTAGAAATATAGGAGTAAGATTAAGTGATTTAAAAGAAAATGCAGTTAGTCAAATGTCTTTGTTTGAAGAATCTAATGTTAAAACTCATGATAAAGTTGAAGAAGTAATGGATAGTATTATCAAAAAGTATGGTAAAGGTAGTGTTATAAGAGCAAGTAAAAAAGAAGAAAGCTACAATATAGAAAAAAGACATTAAAAAAGTTTTTGCACAGTTTTTGTGGAAAAACTTTATTTTAAAAGGTTATCAATAATAGAGTAAATTTCATTTTCATTTAATTTAATATCTTCATTAACTAAACCAATGTCAGAGTGAATACCATCATTCTTATGAAAGTCAGAACCTATTGTCGTTATTAGATTATGACATTTAGCAAAGTTATTCCAATGAGTACTTTCATTTATTTTATTACCATTTCTGTCTAAATAAACGTAATTAGCTTCAATACCATCAGGATTCATTTCCATAACTAGCTTTAATATATCATCATCAGTTAATCCATCTTCATATTTATAGGCTACTGGATGAGCAAGCACTACTTTACCGCCAGCTTCTCTTATCAACTCACTTGCTTCTTTAGGACTAATAGTCTTTTTTTCTACATAACAAGGACATCCTTCATTCATTATTGTTTCAATAAACTCACCCTTATTAGGGATATGTCCAAAAGTTTTTAATAGCAATTCCTTATTATCTATATTTTCTACAATATTAAGAGCAATATGAGCTTTAGTAACTGCATCAATCTTATCTAAAGTATCTACATCAATGACATAGCCAAACTCTTTTAATTTAGTAGCAACATCATGTAAATAAATATGCCTAGCATTACGTATAGCATATAACTTTTCTTTTAGTTTTATATTATTAATATCAAAGTTATAGCCCAAGACATGAATCCCGCATTTGTTAGTTTTAGTAGAAATTTCAACAGCAGTGATTAATTTAACATTATTCTCTTTTGCATAATTAAATAACTCATCATTGTAAGCAAGAGTTGTATCATGATCTGCTATTGCTATAACACTAACTAAATTATTAACTGTTCTATCAATAATTTCTTTAGGAGAGAGTTCTCCATCAGATAAATTACTGTGAATATGTAAATCTATAATTTTTTCCATGAATAATCATCTCCTTAATAAAATTAATGTAAAGCACCTAAAGATTTTATTTTATGTTGAGAATTTTCAGCTATTTTAGATCTATTAATATCTAAATTCATAATTGCATCACATATTTTATAATAATAAAATCTAATCAAAGAGTTATAATCATTTTCAGTCATTGCTATAATCAAATTCTTTTTATATTCATCTCTTTCACTAACATCAATATAGACAGGTGGTAAATCAATTCTTTTAAATAACAAATTTTGTAAAGCTCTAAATGTTCTTTTATTGCCATCTGCAAAAGGTTGTAAATAAATTAAATCTGCAGTTAAAGACACAGTATTATTAATATATTCAAATATATCACCACTTTCTAACGGAATAAAAATATCATTAGACGTAGCTATATACTGATTAAATCTTTCTTTAGCAACTTTAGCAGTAGGTACATCGACAGGTAAATCATATAGAATAGCATCACAGTCTCTTAAAGTACCGCCAAAATGAGGATTAGGGCATTTAGAATATAATTTCTGATGTAAAATTAGAGAAGTTGTAAAAATATTAAAATAATCTTTGTCAAAATCAAAAGACTGAATATAATCATAAACTGTTCCCAATCCTGCTATTTCCTCTTTAGAAATATTAGTTTCAACTCTTGCTTCATTAAAAACATATTGTTTCTTATATTCATTAATAACAAAAGAAAACTCCGGTTTAATAACAAAATCATAATAAGTAGTAATAATATTTTCAGGAATGAAATCATCATCAGAATAGAGTCTATTTTCTACTTTTCTCTTCTTATAACCTTCCATCATCGAACTTATAAAGAATCTTGCTTCATCATTATTCATAACAACACCTCTTTTTTGTGGTCTAGTATATCATTTTTAATAATATCAGTCAAAAAATCTTAAAAAAACTTCAAAAAATGCTTGTATTCTAGGGTTTTCTATGATAATATTAATTACGTGTGACTGCTTAGATGTGGGAGGTTGTCGATACGCCAGGTTAAGTTGCTAACTAGCTATCGGGTTATTCACACGGAGCAAGTCTATACTAGATATAGGCGAAGGGAGGACGTAAATAATGTCAACACAAAAAGTTCGTATTAAGTTAAAAGCATATGATCATAGAGTTCTTGATAATGCTGTAACTAAAATTGTTGAAACAATTAAAAGAAGTGGGGGAGATATAGTTGGACCTGTACCTCTACCAACAGAAATTGAAAAATTCACAATTTTAAGAGCTGTTCACAAATATAAAGATAGTCGTGAACAATTCGAAATGCGTACACACAAGAGATTAATTGATATTAAAAATCCAAGTAAGGAAACAATTGATGCTCTAGCACATCTTGATTTACCAAGTGGTGTCGATATTAAAATCAAAACTATTTAATAATTAGGAGGAGTTAAAATGAAAGGAATCTTAGGTACAAAAAAAGGAATGACTCAAGTATTCACTGCTGAAGGCAAACTTATTCCTGTAACTGTAGTAGAAGTAGAACCTAATGTTGTTACGCAAATAAAAACTAATGAAACAGATGGTTATGAAGCTATTCAATTAGGTTACAAAACAGTTAGAGAAAAAGTAAGTAACAAACCTAAAATGGGTCATACCAATAAAGCTAATACTGAGCCTAAGCGCTTCTTAAGAGAAATAAAAGGCGTTAATGTAGCAGATTACACTTTAGGACAAGTATTAGATGCTAGTATTTTTGAAGCTGGCGAAATTGTAGACGTTAGTGGAATCAGCAAAGGTAAAGGTTTCCAAGGTGTAATTAAACGTCACAACGGAAGTCGTGGACCTATGGGACATGGTTCACAATATCATCGTGGAGTTGGATCTCTTGGAACGATGAGACCAATGCACGTATTAAAAGGTAAGAAATTACCAGGACAAATGGGTAATGTAACAGCTACTGTCCAAAATCTTGAAGTAGTAGCAGTAGACTTAGAAAACAACGTAATTTTAATTAAAGGTAATGTACCAGGACCAAAAGAAGGTTTAGTAATTATCAAAACAGCTGTAAAAAATAAAGATAAGAAAAATACTCCAGCTGAATTAATCACTTATGAAGATATGAAAGAAGCTGAAACTGCTTTAGAAGTAGAAGAAAATACTCTAGAAGCTAAAGATGAAGCTCTTAACGAGACAACAGTTGATACTGATACTACAGAAACTACAAACGAATAATCGTCACTACCTATAATTAAATTTGATAAAGTGTAGTGAAAGGAGGAAAAAGTATGAAAAACGTAAATCTTTTAAATCTTAAAGGTGATGTAATAAAAGAATTAAAATTAAATGAAGAAGTGTTTGGAATTACCCCTAACGATAAAGTATTATATGATGCAATCATCTTAACAAGAGCATCATTAAGACAAGGTACACACTCTACTAAAAATCGTTCTGAAGTAAGTGGTGGAGGACGTAAACCTTGGAGACAAAAAGGAACAGGACATGCACGTCAAGGTTCAATTAGAGCTGTACAATGGGTAGGTGGAGGACGTTTTGGAACTCCAGTACCAAGAGATTACAGTAAAAAACAAAATCGTAAAGAAAGACGCTTAGCGCTACAAAGTGCTTTAGCTCATAAATTTAATGATAATGAAGTTATGGTTCTTGAAGAGTTAGTATTTAATACTCCAAAAACAAAAGAAATGGTAACTTTATTAAACAACTTAAAAATTGCTGATAAAAAAGTTTTATTAGTAGTAACAGACTTTACAGAAAATGTAATTTTAGCATCAAGAAATCTAGCTAATGTAGCTTTAGTTTCAACTGATGAATTAAATGTATTAGACTTAGTTAATTCAGATGTTGTAGTTTTCACAAACGATGCATTAACTAAAACAGAGGAGGCTTTTAAATAATGGATACTAAATATTTAGAAATAATTAAAGCTCCAGTTATAACAGAAAAAAGTGGTGTATTAGGAGAAAAGAACCAATATGTATTTAAAGTTTCTTCTAAAGCTAATAAAATAGAAATTAAACAAGCTATTGAAAAGATTTTTAAAGTACATGTTGAACAAATAAGAACATTAAACGTAAAACCTAAGAAAAGAAGAGTTGGTCGCTATACTGGACTTACTAATAGATATAAAAAAGCTATTGTAACTCTAAAAGATGGTGAACAAATTGATCTTTCATAGAAGGAGGAAATAAAATATGGCTATTAGAAATTATAAACCTACTACGCCAGGACGTAGAAAAATGAGTACTCTAGTCGGTGAAGAGATTACAAAAAGTACTCCTGAGAAAAGCTTAACTGTAACATTAAAGAAAAACTCAGGAAGAAATAATCAAGGAAAAATAACAGTACGTCATCAAGGTGGCGGTGTTAAAAGAAAATACCGTATCATTGATTTTAAAAGAGACAAACATGATATTACTGGTGTTGTAGCAAGTATAGAATACGATCCAAATAGAACAGCTAATATAGCTTTAATTAACTATTTAGATGGTGAAAAGAGATATATAATTGCTCCTAAAGGCTTAAAAGTAGGAGATAAAATAACAGCAGGCGAAAATGCTGATATAAAAGTAGGTAATGCTCTACCTATTATGAATATTCCTGTAGGTACAGTTATTCATAACATTGAACTTCGCCCAGGAAAAGGTGCTGCTCTAGCTAGAAGTGCTGGTACTAGTGCTCAAATACTAGGTCGTGAAGGTAAATATGTAATGATTAGATTATCTAGTGGAGAACAAAGAAAAGTACTAGGAACTTGTATGGCTACAATTGGTGTTGTAGGAAATGAAGATTCTAGTCTAGTAAAATTAGGAAAAGCTGGACGTAAACGTCATATGGGTATTCGCCCTACCGTTCGTGGTTCTGTTATGAACCCTAATGACCATCCACATGGTGGTGGTGAAGGTCGTGCTCCTGTTGGACGTAAAGCACCAGTTACACCTTGGGGTAAACCTGCTCTTGGATATAAAACAAGAAATAATAAACGAACTGATAAATTTATTGTTCGTCGTCGTAATAGTAAATAGGAGGATAAAACATGGCTAGAAGTTTAAAAAAAGGACCTTATGTCTTCAAAAGATTATTAACAAAGGTTGAAAAATTAAATGAAAGTGGAAAAAAAGAAGTAATAAAAACTTGGTCACGCCGTTCTACTATTTTTCCTGAATTTGTAGGACATACCTTTGCAGTTCATAACGGTAAAGAATTTATCCCTGTTTATGTTACTGAAGATATGGTAGGACACAAATTAGGTGAATTTGCCTTAACCCGTAAAAATGGTGGACATGGTTCTGATAAGAAAAAGTAAAAGACTATAGGAGGATAAGAATATGGAAGCAAAAGCTATCGCTAAAATGCAAAGAATATCACCTATTAAAGCTCGTTTAGTAGTAAATACTATCCGTGGTAAAAAAGTAAGTGATGCTCTAGCAATTCTAGAAAATACAAATAAAAAAGCCGCTATCCTTACGAAGAAAGTCTTAATATCAGCATTAGCCAATGCAGTTAATAACGAGGGACTAAACCAAGAAGATTTATATGTAAAGGAAGCGCGTGTAGATGCTGGCCCAGTTATGAAAAGAGTTTTATTCGATTCACGTGGTCACATTGGACACAAAGATAAAAGAACAAGTCACATTATAATAGTAGTGGCTACTAAATAATTAAGGAGGAACTATAGATGGGACAAAAAGTTAATCCAAACGGACTTAGACTTGGCATCAATAAAGATTGGGAAGCTAAATGGTACGCTTCTAAAGAAGACTTCTCTAAAGTATTAGTAAACGATATCAAAATTAGAGAATATATCGAAAAAAATCTAAAAAATGCAGGTATTGCCAAAGTTGAAATAGAAAGAACTCCTAAAAAATGTGAAGTTTCAATTCATACATCAAAACCAGGTGTAATCATTGGTCGTGGTGGAGAAGAAATCACAAAATTAAAGGATAAGTTATCAAAAGTCGTTGGTGAGAATGTACAAGTATCAATCGTTGATATTAAAAAAGCAGATCTAAATGCTCAGTTAGTAGCAGATTCTATAGCTAGTCAAATTACAAATAGAGCTTCATTTAGAATGGCTCAAAAACGTGCTATTAGAAATGCTATGAAAGCAGGAGCAAAAGGAATTAAAACAAAAGTATCAGGACGTTTAGGTGGTGCTGATATGGCTCGTAGTGAAGGATATACAGAAGGAACTATCCCACTACATACCTTAAGAGCTGATGTTGATTATGCTACTTCAGAAGCAGATACAACATTTGGTAAAATTGGGGTAAAAGTATGGATTTATAAAGGTGAAATTCTCTCATCAAAAAAAGAAAATAAAGAAAAGAAAGTAAGTAAAGAAAGTAAAGCTAAAGGAGGTAATTAAGATGTTAATTCCATCAAGAACAAAATATCGTCGTGTTCATAGATTACCTTACGAAGGCAAATCGAGAGGTAACCGTGAATTGCATTTTGGTGAATATGGCCTACAAGCTAAAGAAGGAGCTTGGATTACAGCTAATCAAATAGAAGCAGCACGTGTCGCTATGACTCGTTACATGAAACGTGGTGGAAAAGTATGGATCAATATTTTCCCACATATGCCATTAACTAAAAAAGCTATTGGTACTCGTCAAGGAAAAGGTAAAGGAAACGTTGAAGAGTGGGTAGCAGTAGTTAAAGAAGGTAAAATCATGTTTGAAGTAGCAGGAGTTCCTGAAAGTGTAGCTCGTGAAGCACTACGTTTAGCTAGTCATAAATTACCAATTACTTGCAAATTTGTAAAGAAAGAAGACACAAAAGACGGAGGTGTTACTAATGAAGGTTAAAGAAATAAGAGAACTAACAACTGAAGAAATAAACAACAAGTTAAAAGAAACTAAAGAAGAACTATTTAACTTAAGAATAAACAGTGCTATGGGAAACCTTGAAAAGCCTTCACGCATTAGAGAATTAAGACACACCGTTGCAAGACTAAAAACCGTTTTAAAAGAACGTGAAGCAAAAGATGCTATGAAAGCTGAGTAGGAGGAACAATTTATGGAGAAAAAATTAATACATGAATTAGTTGGTAAAGTTATAAGTGCTAAAAACAACAAAACTATTACTGTTTTAGTTGAAACACATAAAATGCACCCACTATATCATAAAAGAGTAAAATCTTCTAAGAAATATAGTGTTCATGATGAAACAAACAAAGCAAAAGTTGGAGATGTTGTTAGAATTGTAGAAACTAAACCAATTTCTAAGACTAAACATTTCTATTTAAAAGAAATCGTAAAAGAAGCAGTTATTCTATAACTCTTAAGGTAAAGGAGGATAATCTATGTTACAACAAGAAAGTAGATTAAAAGTAGCTGATAACACTGGAGCTCGTGAATTATTAGTAATTAGAGTTTTAGGTGGAAGTCATGTAAAAACTGGAAATATCGGAGATGTTGTTGTTGGAACCGTAAAAGATGCTATACCAAATTCTAGTATGCCAAAAGGTAAAGTAGTTAAAGCCGTAATCGTTAGAAGCAAAAAAGGTGTAAGACGTGAAGATGGTAGCTACATAAAATTCGATGATAATGCTTGTGTAATTATCAAAGATGATAAGAGTCCTGTTGGCACTCGTGTCTTTGGACCAGTAGCACGTGAACTTCGTGATAAAGATTATATGAAAATAGTAAGTCTTGCAAAAGAAGTACTATAAGGAGGAAAGTTATGAAGTTAAAAGTAGGAGATAAGGTTGTTGTAAAATCTGGTTCTGATAAAGGTAAAACTGGAAAAATAATCAAGACATTAAAAACTGAAAACAAAGTTATTGTTGAAGGTGTACACATTGTAAAAAAACATAAGAAACCTACTGGTAATGATGCTGGAGGAATTATGGAAATCGAAGCACCAATTAATGCTTCAAATGTTATGATTGTTGATCCTAAGACTAAAAAAGGAACAAGAATTTCACATACAATCGATAAAAATGGTAAAAAAGTTAGAATCAGTACTAAATCTAAAGAAGTACTTGATTAGTGGAAGGAGGTAAATTATGAGTCAAAACTTACGTTTAAAAGATAAATATCTAACTGAAGTAGTTCCAAGTTTAATGGAAAAATATAACTATAAATCTATTATGGAAGTACCTAAATTAGAAAAAGTTGTTATTAATATGGGTGTAGGAGATGCTACTACAAACTCTAAACTATTAGATGCTGCTGTAGCAGATCTTGAAAAGATCTCTGGTCAAAAACCTGTAGTAACAAAAGCAAAAAAATCTATCGCTGGTTTTAAAATAAGAGAAGGTCAAAAGATTGGTTGTAAAGTAACCCTTAGAGGCGATAATATGTATAACTTTGTTGATAAACTAATTTCTATCTCACTTCCACAAGTTCGTGATTTTAGAGGAGTTAATCCTAAATCTTTCGATGGTCGTGGTAATTATACATTAGGTATTAAAGAACAATTAATCTTTAGTGAAATAAACTATGATGAAATTGTAAAAGTACGTGGTATGGATATTATATTCGTTACAACTGCTAAAACTAATGAAGAAGCATATGACTTATTAAAAGGTCTAGGCATTCCTTTTAGAAAGTAATGGAGGGTAAAAGATGGCAAGAAAAAGTATGGTTGTAAAACAAAGTAGAAAGCCAAAATACAAAGTACGTGAATACACTCGTTGTGCACGTTGTGGCAGACCTCACGCCGTAATGAGCAAATTTGGAATCTGCCGTATTTGCTTCCGTGAATTGGCTTATAAAGGACAAATACCAGGCGTAAAAAAATCAAGTTGGTAGAAAACTGGTAGAAAAGGAGGAAAAAAGATGGCTGTAGTTACAGATACAATTGCAGATATGTTAACTCGTATTCGTAATGCTAATGCTATGCGTTATGAAGAAGTAAAAGTTCCTTCATCAAAATTAAAATTAGAGATTGCAAGAATTTTAAAAGAAGAAGGATTTATTAAAGATTATAAAACAGAAAAAGATGGTGTACAAAACATAATTGTTTTAACATTAAAATATGGTGAAAATAAAGAAAGAGTAATAACAGGCTTAAAGAGAATTTCTAAACCAGGACTTAGAGTATATGCTAAAAATGATGAAGTTCCAAGAGTTTTAAATGGACTAGGAATTGCAATTATTTCTACATCTAAAGGAATTATGACAGATAAAGAAGCAAGAAAAATGAAACTTGGTGGCGAAGTTCTAGCTTATGTTTGGTAAAAGGAGGTGTTTTTAAATGAGCCGTATTGGAAATCGTAAAATTGAAGTTCCCGCAGGAGTAACAGTTAAAGAAGAAAATGGTATTGTAACAGTTACTGGCCCAAAGGGAAGCTTGAGCCAAAAAATGCTAAAAGGTATTAGCATGACTCAAAAAGATAATGAAATTACATTAACAAGAGTAAGCGACGCAGTAAAAGCAATGCATGGAACAATGAATGCACTTCTTCAAAATATGATTACAGGTGTAACTAAAGGATATGAAAAAGGACTAGAAATAGTAGGTGTTGGTTATCGTTTCAATGTAAGTGGTAAAAAACTAACTATTAATGCTGGTTACTCTCATCCTGTAGAAATGACTGTACCTGAAGGGCTTACTGTAGAAGCAGCGTCTAATACAGAAATAACTGTTAAAGGTATAGATAAAGCCTTAGTTGGAGAATTTGCGGCTAATATACGTAAAGTACGCCGCCCAGAACCATATAAAGGTAAAGGTATCCGTTATAAGGATGAACATATTAGACGTAAAGAAGGAAAGAAAGCTGCTTAAGCTAGTAGGAAGGAGAGAAAGTTATGATTAATAAAAAGTCAAGAAATAGTATGCGTGAAGTACGTCATGCTAGAATTAGAACTCATCTAAGTGGAACTAGTGCTGTTCCAAGACTTAATGTATTTAGATCAAATACAGCAATTTATGCTCAAGTTATTGATGATGAGAGTGCTACTACTTTAGTATCTGCTTCTTCTAGAGATAAAGATTTAAATTTAAAAAACAAATCAAATATTGAAGCAGCTGCCAAAGTTGGTGCTAGTATTGCTAAAAAATGTAGTGAAGCTGGCATTAACAAAGTAGTTTTTGATAGAGGTGGCTATCTTTATCATGGACGTGTTAAAGCATTAGCTGATGCTGCACGTGAAAATGGACTAGAGTTCTAAGGAGGGTAAATATGCAAAAACAAACAAACGATGCCAAAGAAAAACAACTTGAAGAACTAGTCGTTCAACTTAAAAGTGTAGTTAAAGTTACTAAAGGTGGACGTCAACGTCGTTTTTTAGCAGTTGTAGTTGTTGGAGATCGTAAAGGACATGTAGGTATCGGTACTGGTAAAGCATTTGAAGTACCAGATGCTATTAAAAAAGCTATTCAAGATGCTAATAAAAATATGATTACTATTAAATTAATTGATGGAAGAACTATTGCTCATGAAGTTATAGGTACTAGTGGTGCTGCTAAAGTATTACTACGCCCAGCTAGTGAAGGTACTGGAATCATTGCTGGTGGTAGTATTAGAGCTGTTTTGGAATTAGCTGGTGTTCGTGATGTTGTTTCTAAATCTCTAGGAGCTAGAACTAAACTTAATATGGCTACAGCTACTATTAATGGTCTAAAGAGTATTAGAACAATTGAAGAAGTTGCTAAGCTTCGTGGTAAAACAGAAGAGGAGATTTTAGGATAATGAAATTACATGAATTAGAAAAAAATGAAGGCGCTACTTTCAGAAAAAAAATAGTTGGTCGTGGACCTGGCTCTGGTCGTGGTAAAACATCAGGAAAAGGACACAAAGGACAAAACGCTCGTAGCGGTGGTGGAGTTTCTCCAGTATTTGAAGGAGGACAATTACCATTATATAGAAGACTTCCAAAAAGAGGATTTAGTAATCATGATTTTAAAACTAAATATGCAGTTGTAAATCTTAGCGATTTAAATAATTTTGAAGATGGAACTGTTGTAACACCAGCCTTATTAAAAGAAAAAGGCATTGTTAAAAAACAACTAGATGGTATTAAAATATTAGGAAATGGTACTTTAAATAAAAAGCTTACTATTGAAGCTCATAAATTTTCAAAAAGTGCTTTAGAAAAAATTAATGAATCAGGAAGTAAAGCCGAGGTGATCTAATATGTCTCTATTAAAGCAGTTATTTAAGCCTACGAATAGAGATTTACTTAAAAGAATAGGTTTTACTTTTGTAGCTTTAGCTATATTTATAATTGGAACTACTATTCAAGTACCTGGTACTAGTAGCGTTACTAATAATTTAGGTTTCTTAGAATTAGTTAACGTTATGGGTGGAGGTGCTCTACAGAACTTTTCAATTTTCGCATTAGGAGTTATGCCTTATATTACTGCAACAATTATTATGCAATTATTAGGAGAATTAATTCCTAATATCCAAGAATTAAGAAAACAAGGAGCTACAGGACAAAGAAAAATAAATACATATTCAAGATATCTAGGAATAGCACTTGCTTTTCTACAAGGTTACGCTTTTTCCTTCATGTTTTTAGGAAAAACTGCTAGCCCTACAGATTATCTATATATTTCAATAGTCCTAACTGCAGGAACTGCTTTCCTTTTATGGTTAGGAGATAGAATTACAGCTAAAGGAATTGGTAATGGTTTAAGTCTAATAATTATGGCTGGTATTATTGCAACATTACCACAAATGTTTATAGATGCTTGGGGTGGCCTTGTTGTTCTTGATGGAACTGCTCAACAAATAGCATTAGGTATTGTTAAATTTATAGGATTTGCCTTAATCTATTTTGCTATTATTATTGGTGTAGTTTTTGTTCAAATGGCTGAGCGAAAAGTTCCTATTCAATATGCTAATAAATCAACAGCTTTAGGAGCAAGTGCTTCATATGTTCCAATTAAAGTAAATACTGCTGGTGTTGTTCCCGTAATCTTTGCTTCAAGTTTAATGGCAATACCTGGAATTATTGCGGGATTAATTAATAATGAAGGATTTAGTCTTTTTGTAGAGAAATATTTAACATATACAACTCCTGTAGGATTTGTAATCTATGTAATATTCATTTTCTTATTTGGTTTTGTTTATACATTTATGACTTTCCGTCCAGAAGAATTTTCAAAAAATCTTCAAGAAAATGGTGGTTATATTCCAGGAATTAGACCAGGTGAGGAAACAAGAAGATATCTTTCAAAAATACTAAGTAGAATTACTTGTTTAGGATCTGTTTTCCTAACAATAATAGTTGCTCTTCCAATAATTTTTTCAAACGTTACAAGTCTTCCAGCTAGTGTTAGTATTGGAGGAACTGGTTTATTAATTGTTGTAGGAGTTGCTCTTGAAACTTATAAACAAATAGAGGGTAGCTTGCTTTCTAGAAATTATAAGAAGGGTTATAGTAGAAGATGAAAAATATAATCTTTATCGCGCCCCCTGCTGCTGGTAAGGGAACTCAAAGTGCGATTTTAGAAAAGAAATATCATCTTCCCCATATCTCTACTGGTGATGTTTTAAGAAAAGAATCTTTAGAAGATACTGAATTAGGCCGATATATAAGAGAAGTAATGACAAGTGGCGGTTTAGTAAAAGATGAAGTAACTTATGATCTATTATTAAAACGTCTAAGTGAAAAAGATTGTCAAAATGGTTATGTTCTAGATGGATATCCAAGAAATATAGAGCAAGCCTATAAATATGACGAAATGTTAAAAGAATTACATCAAACATTAGGTTATGTCATATTATTAGATATTAGTGAAGATATTTTAGAAAAGAGAATTACTGGAAGAAGAATATGTAAAAGTTGTAATGCTGTTTACAATATAAATTCTGAAACAGAATCTCCAAAAGAAGAATCAATTTGTGATAAATGTGGTTCTAGATTATATCAAAGAAATGATGATAATATTACTTCTTTTAAAAATAGATATAACTTATATTTAGAAAAAACCAAACCTTTACTTGACTATTATCGCAAAAAAGGTATATTATATGTAGTTAATGGCGATGATACTGTTATTAATATTGCTAATAATATAGAAGCTATTTTGAAAAAGGGGATGTAGATATGATAACTTTAAAAAGTAAAAGAGAAATTGACTTATTAAAGAAAGCAGGTAATATTGTATATCTTACCCATCAATATTTACGTCCCTTTATCAAACCTGGTATCAAAACTATAGAACTAGACAAATTAGCAGAAAAGTTTATTAAAGATCATGGTGCCACTCCTTCATTTAAAGGTTATGAAGGTTTTCCTTATACTTTATGTATAAGTATTAATGATGAAGTAGTTCACGGTTTTCCAAGTGAACGTATTTTGGAAGAAGGCGATATCATATCTATTGATATTGGCGCTTGTTATAAAGGTTATCATGGTGATTCTGCTTGGACTTATGCTGTAGGAAAAATTAGTGAAGATGATAAATATCTTCTAGAACATACTGAAAAAGCTTTATATGAAGGTATTAAACAAGCCAAAGTAGGTAATAGAATCGGAGATATTAGTTATGCTATTGAAAATTATGCTAACAAGCATAATCTTGGTGTTGTCAAGGAATTGGTTGGTCATGGTGTAGGTACTAAAGTCCATGAAGCTCCTGATGTACCTAATTATGGTACTAAGGAAACAGGACCTAAAATAAGAGATGGTATGGTAATAGCCATAGAACCAATGCTAACATTTGGCAAACCTGATATTTATATACTTGATAATGATTGGACTGTAGTTACTGAAGATTCATCAAATGCAGCACATTATGAACATACAATTGCTATTACTAATGATGGTGTAGAAATATTAACAGGAGAGTGATTTTTATGGCCAAAGATGATGTTATTGAAGTAGAAGGTAAAGTTTTAGAAATTATACCTGGTGGTAAGTTCAAAGTTAAACTTGAAAATGGTCACATTGTGGAAGCTCACGTTTCTGGTAAAATACGAATGAATTACATTCGCATCTTACCAGGAGATACCGTAATGTTAGAACTATCACCTTATGATTTAACACGTGGGCGTATTACCTATCGTAAATAATTAGGAGGGATAAAAATGAAAGTAAAGGCAAGTGTAAAACCTATTTGCCCAAAATGCAAAATAGTAAGAAGAAAAGGTAAATTAAGAATTATTTGTGAAAATCCAAAACATAAACAAAGACAAGGTTAATAAGGAGGAGAAGTTATGGCACGTATTAAAGGTGTAGATATTCCAAATGATAAACATATATGTATATCACTTACTTACATTTATGGAATTGGTAGAAGTTTAGCAAAAACAATTTGTAAAAATGCTAAAGTTGAACCTACTAAAAAAGCAGGAGATTTAACACAAGATGAATTAATCGCTTTAAGAGATGAAATTAATAATCATCTAACTGAAGGAGATTTACGTCGTGAAGTTAGTATGAATATTAAAACAAAAATGGAAATTAATTCTTATCAAGGAACTCGTCATAAAAAAGGGCTACCTGTAAGAGGACAAAGAACCAATCGTAATGCTCGTACTCGTAAGGGTAGAGGTAAAGTAGTTGCTAACAAGAAGAAAGCATAGTTAGGAGGTTAAGTTATGGCTTATAAAACTAGAAAAAGAAAAGTTAAAAAGAATGTACCAGAAGGTGTCGTACATATTTGTGCAACTTTTAATAATACAATAATTACTATTACTGATAAAGCAGGAAATACTATAAGTTGGGCTTCAAGTGGAGCTTTAGGATTTAAAGGAAGTAAAAAATCAACTCCATTTGCTGCTGGTATGGCTTCAGAACAAGCTGGAAAAGCAGCTTATGATATGGGAATGCGTAAAGTAGAGGTATTTGTTAAAGGTTTAGGACCAGGTAGAGAAACAGCTATTAGATCACTTCAAACAGCTGGTTTAGAAGTAACAGGAATTACAGATGTTACACCTATTCCACATAATGGTTGCCGTCCACCAAAACGGCCACGTGGTTAAAAAAGGGAGGTTACTAAATTGATAGAATTTGAAAAACCAATTTATAAAATTGCCGATTATGTAGAAAATAATTTCTACGGAAAATTTGAATTAGAGCCACTAGAAAGAGGATTTGGTACTACTATTGGTAATGCCTTAAGAAGAGTTATGTTATCATCTCTTCCAGGTAGTGCTATTAGTGCTGTAAAAATAGAAGGTGTACTACATGAATTCCAAACTCTTGATGGTGTAATTGAGGATGTAACTACTATTATTTTAAATTTAAAAGGTATAGTTATTAAAAACCATACTAATGATATGAAGATTCTAACTTTAAATAAAAGTGGTGAAGGTCCTGTAACTGCTGCTGATTTTGATGAAGATCCTGATATTGAAATCATTAATAAAGATCATGTAATCGCTAATCTTGCTAAAGATGGTCATATCAATATGCAAGTTATGATTACAAATGGTCGTGGTTATGTAAAAAGTGAAGAATCTAATTTAAGAGAAGATGATAAGAAAAATGGCTTCATTGCTATGGATGCTATCTATTCACCAATTGAGCGTATTTCTTATGAAGTAGAAAGTGCTCGTGTTGGTCAAGATGAAAGCTATGATAAATTAGTAATGGAAGTATGGACTAATGGTTCTATTAAACCAGAAGAATCAATCGCTTTAGCAGCTAAAATCTTAATAGAACACTTCAAATTAGTTACTGATCTTAGTGATATTTCTAATGTTAGTAGTATGATGATTGAAAAAACTGAAGATCCTAAGACAAAAGCTTTAGAAACTTCTATTGAAGACTTAGACTTCTCAGTAAGAGCATATAACTGTTTAAAAAGAGCAGGAGTTCATACTCTACAAGACTTAGTTAACAAAAGTGAAAACGATATGATGAAAATCCGTAACTTAGGAAAGAAATCATTAAAAGAAGTATTAGACAAAATTAAAGAATTAGGGCTTGACCTAAGAGATGATGATTAAGGAGGTAAACTTATGGCATATAGAAAATTAGGCGTTGATAATAAACACAGAAGAAGTATGTTAGCAACTCTTACTAAACAAGTAATTATGAACGGTAGTGTAACAACTACTGAAACAAGAGCAAAAGAGACTAGAAAAGCTGTTGAAAAAATGATTACTTATGGTAAGAAGGGTGATCTTGGTAGTCGTCGTAGAGCCCTAGCTTTTGTTCATAACGATAAAGCTGTTGTAAATAAAGTATTTAATGAACTAGCTCCTAAATATGCTAACCGTAATGGTGGATATACTAGGATTTTAAAACTTAACGAACGTCGTGGTGATGGAGCATTACTTGCAATCATTACCTTAGTAGATGATAGTGTTAAAGAAGAGACAAAATAATGTCTCTTTTTTTGTTGATTACAAAAGAAAAAATGTTATAATAAAGAGTATCTCGAGGAGGAAGTAGTATGCAAGAAAAAGGTAAATATGTTAGAAATTTAACAATAGGTGCTGTTACAGGAGGTTTAATAATAGGAGGAGCAGTTTTTGCTCTCAATGATAGGAAACCATTTATAAGAGATTATATCAATACTTATGAGGTAACTACAGATACAACAATTAGGACAATAGATGGCTTAACTAGACTAATCCCAACTTCAGAATTTTTAACGTCTAATGAGATAGAAGAAATGAATGAATTAGAAGTAAAAAGCTATATACCATCAAATGATGATTATGATGTGGATTTATATGGTTTTTCAAATGATAGTTTAACAGATGAAGAAATAACTACAAAACAAAATCAATTTGAAAATGGTAATTCTTTATCTGCTATAAACAATTTTGATAATACTGCAGATTATAAAGTAGAAGCTAGTGAATTACCTGCAAGTTATGAAAATATTCTAGAAGAAATAAATATTAAAACTGTTAATTATGATAGTGTAATAAAGGTAAGAGAAAGTAGAGAATCTAATATAAAAGATACAACATTTTGGATTATAATTACAGCAGTAGGAGCTTATATGGGTCTTATGTGTGGTAATTTAGTAAGTGGACTATCTTCTAAAGTAAAGAAGAAAACAAAATAATGTCACTATTTACCTATAATTTCCTCTTGCTCATCTTCTCATTCTATAATAAAATGATTAAAACGGAGATAATGATGGAAAATAATAATTTAAAAATTAAAATTTTAAGAGAAGCTGAAACAAGTATTGAAGAAGGTAATATAAAAAAAGCAGAAATACTACTTAAAGGATATTTAGATTATAATAAAAAAGATCCCGATGTTAGTGTTATTTTAGCACGTATATATTCACAACAAGGAGCTTTGAAAAAAGCTTTAGAACTTTTAAAAGATCAAAGTCATAATTACTTTTCTGTCTTTAAAGAATTATCACAACTATATATAAAATTAGAAAGATATGATAAATTATATAATTTATGGAGTAAAAATAAAAATAGGCCTTTTCAAGATTTAAATACTAATGAGCAAGTAAAATCTGCTCAAACATATTTAAGAAGATTGCAAGTGTTTTTAAAAACTTTTGTAAATAAAACTATTGAAACTCCTCCTAATTTAAATTATAAAGAAAAACAATATATAAAATACGATTATAAAAAAGCTATTGAACATATCAGTTCAAGACATATTACTTCTAATAATAAAACAAATTCTAATACAGGTTCTATATTCTATAACTATTATGATTTAGAAGAATTATTTTTAGCAGCTTCAAGAAATATTGAATTTGAAAAAAGAGAAATAAAATTAGAATGGGATTTTTCTGATAGTTATATATTTAAATTTAGAAAAATAGGTATAAGTGATGGCCATAGAGAAGTTTTAAACTATTTTCGAGTTGCTACTATTCCCAATACAAATAAAATTATTACAATGTTTCCTGTAAGATCTAAAAGATCATATAATCCTTGTTTAATCTCTAAAGAAGAAATATTACCAATATGTAATTCTATCGTTCATTCCGATTTAGTTTATAGAGTAAAAACATATAGTCTTACTAAAAAGTAGTTGCATAACGATTAAATATTTCGTATAATAATACTAGATTTTAAATGTGGTTGTAGTAGTAAAAAAGTAATATTTTAATAGAGAGTTTGTGGTTGGTGAAAACAAACAAAATAGCTTTTTGAACTTGATAACCTTAAGCATTTACGGATAGGTCCGATATAACTTTAAAGTGCATAGATTTCTATGAAACAAGGTGGTACCGCGATAAATATCGTCCTTGCAAGTAGAAATCTATTTTTATTAGGAGGTATGCTATGTTAGAAGAATTAATACTATTTATTTTAACGTTTCTACTCGTATTTATAATTTATGAGCTGTTTTTAGTAAGAAAAGCTAAAAAAGACAAAAGAAGAAAGAAACCTGTAGAAGTAGGTTACTTAATAGGTAAATATAAACTAGATTTAGAGAAATTAAATTACAAGAGACTATTAAATATAATCAGTGCAGTTAGTGCTTTTGATATTTCTTTAGTAGTAACAATAGTCTCATTATTAGAAAGTTTCTACTTACAATTATTAGTAGGCTTTGTCTTAATAATGATTGTAATAATTGTAAGTTATGATATAGTAGGAAGAATATACAAGAAGAAAGGATGTTGTAAGAATGATTAATTTTAATGAAATAGAAGAAAAATGGGAAAAGAAATGGGAAGAAGATAAACTATATAAATTTGATAATAAAAGTGATAAAAAGAAACTTTATTGTCTAGAGATGTTTAGTTATCCTAGTGGTGCTAAACTACATTTAGGACATTGGTATAACTATAGTGTTGCTGATACTTGGGCTAGATTTAAAAGAATGGATGGTTATAATTTGTTTCATCCAATGGGTTTTGATGCATTTGGTCTACCTGCTGAAAACTATGCCATAAAAACAGGAATTCATCCTGCTATTAGTACCGATAAAAATATTGAAACTATGGAAAAACAATTAAGAAGAATAGGTGGTTCTTGGGACTGGGACTATGAAGTTAAAACTTGTAAAGAAGATTACTATAAATGGACTCAGTGGATGTTTTTAAAACTATATGAAAAAGGACTTGCTTATAAGAAAGAAGCTCCTGTTAATTTCTGTCCATCTTGTAATACTGTTTTAGCTAATGAACAAGTAGTAGCAGGAAACTGTGAAAGATGTGGAAGTACTGTTATTAGAAAGAATATGAGTCAATGGTTCTTTAAAATTACTGATTACGCTGAAGAACTATTAAATGACTTAGATAAATTAGATTGGCCTGATAGAACTAAAAATCTTCAACGTAATTGGATAGGTAAAAGTGTAGGAGCTTATGTCGAT
This sequence comes from uncultured bacterium, assembly GCA_949284575.1. Classification (GTDB taxonomy): domain Bacteria; phylum Bacillota_I; class Bacilli_A; order RF39; family UBA660; genus Onthousia. Next base: position 28,894 of record CASDWO010000061.1, on the reverse strand, counting down.
TTTAAAGTTGACGGTACTAATGAAAAGTTTACAGTATTTACAACTAGATCTGATACTTTATTTGGAGCAACTTACTGTGTTTTAGCACCTGAATTACCATTAGTTGACAAAATAACTACTAAAGAACAAAAAGAAGCTGTTGATAAATATAAAGAAGAAGCTAGTAAACAAAGTGATATTGAAAGAACAAGTACTACTAAAGAAAAGACAGGAGTCTTTACAGGTGCTTATGCAATTAATCCTATAAATGGTAAAAAAATACCAATTTGGATTAGTGACTATGTCTTATCAACTTATGGAACAGGAGCTATTATGGCTGTTCCTGCTCATGATGAAAGAGACTATGAATTTGCAAAAAAATTTAATTTAGAAATAATACCAGTTCTTGAAGGTGGAGACTTATCTAAAGAGGCTTTTGTTGACGATGGGCTTCATATTAACTCTGACTTTTTAAATGGTTTAAATAAAGAAGATGCTTTAAATAAAATGAATGCTTATTTAGAAGAAAAAGGCTATGGAAAGAAGACTACAACTTACAAATTAAGAGATTGGTTAGTATCTCGTCAAAGATATTGGGGAGCTCCTATTCCTATTATTTATTGTGAAGACTGTGGAATAGTACCAGTTCCTGAAAAAGATTTACCAGTAAAATTACCAATGAATGTAGAATTTACTCCAGATGGTGAAAGTCCGCTTAAGAAGTGTAAAGAGTTTATGGAATGTACTTGTCCTAAATGTGGTAAGAAAGCAACAAGAGAAGCAGATACCCTAGATACATTTGTCTGCTCTAGTTGGTATTATTTAAGATATCCTGATGCTCATAATGATAAAGAACCATTTAATAAGGAATTAATTAATAAAATATTACCTGTTGATAAATATATAGGTGGAGTAGAACACGCTTGTATGCACTTACTATATGCAAGATTCTTTACTAAAGCCTTAAGAGATATGGGATATTTAAACTTTGATGAACCATTCTTATCATTAGTACATCAAGGTACAATATTAGGACCTGATGGAGAAAAAATGTCTAAATCTAAAGGTAATACCGTAGCACCTGATCCATTAGTAGAAGAATATGGAGCAGATGTCCTAAGAGGGTATTTAATGTTTGGATTTAACTATATAGATGGTGGACCTTGGACTGATGATGGTATAGTTGCTATCAATAAATTCTATCGTAAAGTAGAACGTCTTACTAATGCTATTAAAGAAAGTGATGAAAGAATACTTGATATAGATAAAGTATTACATAATTCTCTAAAAGTAATAAGAGAAGACTTAGATAAATTTCATTTTAATACATCTATAGCCAAAATAATGGAATATGCAAATATCTTAGTAAAATATGAAAAGAGTGGCATTCCAAGATACTATATTGAACAACTTCTTTTAATGCTTGCACCATTCGCTCCTCATATAACAGAAGAGTTATGGACTTCTATTGGAAATAAATATTCTATACATAATGAATCTTATCCAATGTATGATGAAAAATATCTAGTAGAAGAAGAAAAAGAAATAGCTGTTCAAGTAAATGGTAAAGTACGTGCTACTATAACAATAAATGTTGATGACAGTGAAGAAGTAGTTAAAGAAAAAGCTTTAGTCCAAGACAATGTAAAGAGATTTACTGAAGGTAAAGAAATAGCAAAGGTTATCGTTATTAAAGGTAAAATAGTAAATATAGTAGTTAAATAGTTTTAAACAAGCAAAGAGGAAAAAGATAATTCTCTTTGCTTTTTTTCCACATTTTTTGTGGAAAAAGTGTTTTAAAATATAGTAGAAAGGTTGAGGCTATATGAAAGTAAAAATATTTGACTATGAAGATGAAAGTGATTTACAAAAAGCTATGAATGAATTTTTAGGAGATTTGGAAGGAGAAGTTGTAGATATTAAGTATGCTGTTAGTTCTTTTCCTAGTGGAGAAGAGCAGATTTATTGCTTTTCTGCTATGATAATTTATTTTTAAAAAAAGAAATAATATATTTACGAAAACCCGTACTATGAAAGGTACGGGTTTAATGCTATACTATATATGAATACATTTATTTGGAATTAGATGCTTTCTATAATATTAAAGTTATAGAAAGGAGCAAGATATATGAATAAACACGAAAAATCTTTTTTCATAATTATCATTATTTTGCTATTCATTATTATCTCCCTTATTTATAGATAATAATAACATCTAATTCCTTATGGAATTAGATGCCCTATAAAAAACATCTTTTGAAAGCATCTATTCTAATAGATGTATTCATTTTTATTTTATGTCAATTTCTTTGACAAATACATAATATCATATTTCTATATAATTGTCAAAGTATCAAATGTGTAAAATTACTTAAATATAGTTTTAACTCCTAAATACTCTGGAAAATATTTTCTTGCCATATCAGTATATTTAGGATCGATTACTAAATCATACTCTCCAACTAATTCAACAACTTCTCCTCCAAAGTTCTTTTTATAATTATATGAATTTTTTAATTTATTATTAGAATCAGTAATGTCACCGATTTCATATAAATTATAATACTTATAACCATTATCTAATGCATACTTAATCATTTCATAATGGAGAGTATAAGATGCATCTAATTTATTATATTCATCTATTATTCCTCCATTTAAAGCTACAACTTCATTACCTATAGTTATAAACATATAAATTCCCATACTAACATCATCATCACATTTAGAAAAATATTCTTTTAAATTTTCTAATCTTTTAATTTCTTCTAAAGCCTCTAATTCTTTATCAATAAAATACTCTTCCGTCATTTTTGAATTATGATAATTATTTATTCTATCTTGCTTTTCCTTGTTAACATCTAAAATCATCTTATCAATGTTATTAATAACCTCATCTTTTTTAAAATAAACTTCCTTAAATTTAATATTACCATCAAAAGCTTGTTTTAAATCTTTATAGAAAGTTTCTGTAGGAGTAATAATTTTATACCTTTTTCTTTCTAGATCAATTATACTTAAGAATCTCTTTATATTTTCAAAATTTAAATCACGAATCTTAAACCCAAGTCGTTCATTTCTTCTAATAGTTTGTCTTGCTTTAGAACTAAATTTACTGAAGATATCATCAATAGTTTTTTCTTTTAAATTAATTCTACTAAGCCATTTAGGTTGGATATTATCATTAACCTTCATAAAACCTGCATTAGTAAGATTAACTTCTACAAAGTCATTATAGACTCCACCTTCTATAATATTTCCTTCACTATCTCTATCTCTTACTAAAATATAAGGATCAATTTTTAAAAATACACCATGTTTTTCAATGATAAACTTTTTAACTTCTTCGGTAAATTCTTTTAATAATTCCTCATTTTTATAATCTATTAAAAAGCCACGTGGAGCATAAAAAATTCTTTTTTCTCCTTTTTTTCTCTCATAAGAAAGAAGTAAACTAGCACCGACAAGTCTTTCTTTAATAAATCCCCCAACATAATAAGCATGAAATTTATCTCCTTCCATAAATCTCCCCCAAAAGCTTGTTTGTTGAAAACTACCTAAGGGGTGATTAAGAGCATAACTATCAAATTCTGTTTTTGAAAGTTCTCTTAGTTCCATCAAATCCCTCCATCCTCTTTAATTATACAAGTTACTTTAAAACTTTTCAATAATATGATATTATATTTAAAGAAATTGGAGGACATAAATATGGCTAAGAATAAAACAAAAAAGACTAAAGAATTAAAGCAAAACTCCTTTCTAAATGGAGCTTTTATTGCCACTCTTGGAATCGTAGGTAGTAAAATACTAGGTATGCTTTATGTAATACCATTTTATGCTATTATTGGTGGTAGTGGCGGTGCTTTATATGGATATGCTTATACAATTTATAATTTATTTCAATCCCTAAGTTGTGCTGGTATTCCTAATGCCATTAGTAAAATAATTAGTGAATATCAAACACTAGGTTATTATAATGCTAAAGAAAAAGCCTTTAAATTAGGACGGAAGATTGCCATTATTATGGGTATAGCCATTTTTATAATTCTCTTTATCTTCGCTCCATCTATTGCAAGAGCAATTCTTGGTGACTTAGAAGGTGGTAATACTATTGAAGATGTAACAATGGTAGTAAGAGTAATTGCAACAGCTATTTTAATTGTTCCAACTCTTAGTATTTATAGAGGCTACCTTGAAGGACACAAATTTATAACACCTCCTTCTATTAGTCAAGTACTAGAACAACTAGTAAGAGTAATTATTATAGTTGCGGGTAGTTTCCTTGCTATTAATGTCTTTCATCTATCTTTACAAACAGGAGTAGGTATCGCTGTATTTGGGGCGACAGCAGGAGCAATATTCGCTTATTTCTATCTATTAGATAAGGTTAGAAAAAACAAAAAACAACTTCATGAAAAGACTCTTGAAGTAGATGAACCTGTAATCAAGACTAAAGAAATACTAATAAAAATATTCTGGTATGCCCTACCTTTCATTATGATTGATGTTTTTAAATCATGTTATGACTTTATTGATATGACTACAGTTGTCAAAACAATGGTAAATGATGTCGGGCTTACAACTATAAATGCTGAAAATATTATGAGTGTAATTTCTACTTGGGGTAATAAAATAAATATGATAATTGTTTCTATTTCAACTGGTATCATTGTAAGTTTAATACCAAACTTAACTTCTGCATCTGTTAAGAAAGATAAAAAAGATATCCATCATAAGATAAATCAAACATTACAAGTATTATTATTCATATCAGTTCCTATGACTTTAGGATTATCATTCTTAAGTGAACCTGTCTGGGAAGTATTCTATGGTAATAATTCAGAATACGGTGCGGTAATCATTAAATACTTTGTCTTTGTCGCTTTAACAATCTCAACTTATACAGCTTTAGTATCAATAGTACAAGTCTTAAAATACTATAAAGAAGTTTTAATTTCTCTAGTAGTAGGAGTATTAATAAAATTAGTATTAAATGTTCCTCTAATAAACCTTTTCCATAACTTAGGTTTTGTACCAGTTTATGGTTCAATAACTGCAACAATACTAGGTTATGCCGTAGGTATTATTCTATGTTTAATCTTCCTAAAAAGAAAATGTGGTGTAAGTTATATGCCAACAGTTAAACTATTAGGTAAAATATTACTAGCAGATATCGCTATGCTTGTTGTATTAAGTATTGTAAAACTAGTAATACCAATTTCTTCATCAGTAAGATTATTAAATATTCCAATTATCGCTATCTATGCTATTATTGGTGTAATAGTATATTTCTTTGTCGCTCATAGATTTAATTTAATAGAAGAAGTATTTGGGAGCAAACTAATAAATAAGATAACTAGTAAGTTTAGGAGGAAATAAAATGACATTAAAAGAAATAGCTGTTAAGACATTTGAAGATTATGCTAAAAAGAGTCCTTATAGGACTTTTATGCAAACAGAAGAAATAGGTAAACTAAGAGAATTAAATGGTTGGACTTCTTATTATTTAGGACTATATGATGATGACAAGTTAGTAGGAGCAACCCTTCTTGTTGGTAAAAAAAGACACTTTAACAAGTATGAATTTTATACCCCACGTGGACCTTTAGTAGATTATAATGATGAAAAAACGTTAACTGAGTTTCTAAAATTATTAACTACTTTCGTTAAAAAACACCAAGGTTATGTTCTAAGAATTGATCCTTATGTCATAAATAAAGAACGTAATGGTAAAGGCGAAGTAGTAGAAGAGGGAATTGATAATACTAAAATAATAGATGAAATAAAGTCATTAGGCTTTAAACTACTTCCTCTTGAAAAACGCGAACAAGTATCTTGGATGTATGTTTTAGATATTAAAGATAAAACAGAAGATGAAATACTAAAGAATATGAAACCTAATACTAGAAATACGATTAGAAAGACTCTAAAAAATGGTATAGAAATAATTGAACTAGAAAAAAAAGATTTAAAAGAATTCTATAAGATTATGGAAGAGACTGGTAAAAGAAAAGGTTTTGCCATTAGAAACCTAGCATATTTTGAGAATATGTATGATTTATTTAAACCAAAAGACGAGATAAAATATTTAATAACTAAATTAGACTTAGATAAACATTTAGAACTTTTAAATAAAGAAAAGGAAGAAAAATCTAAAGAATTATCAAAACTATCGGATGCTAAATATAATGATGGTAAAAGAAAGTCTATAAATGATGCTATTAACGGGATAAATAAAAGAATAAAAGAAGCAGAGTCTATTAAAAAAGAACATGGAAATGTCATAACTCTATCAGGTTCTATGTTTATTATGACGGATCCTGAAATAATCTATTTATCAAGTGGTAACTATGAAGAGTTTATGATGTATAATTCACAATATTTAATTCAGTGGGAAATGATCAAATATGCTATAGAGCATAACTTTGAAAGATATAATTTTTATGGTATTCCTAACACCTTTGATAAAAGTGATAAAGACTATGGTATCTATGAATTTAAAACAGGCTTTAATGGTTTTGTAGAAGAGTTAATAGGTGAGTTTGAAATAAAGACATCTCCAGTTTATTATTTAATAAAACTAATCCATAAAATAAGACATTAAGGAGTACTATGGAAAGTAAAAACTTAAACGAACAATTAAAAGATTTAGAAGAAATACTATTCAAAAATGAAACTTTAAAAGAAGTATTAAGGAGATTAGAGAAATCTAACTTAAAAAATTATTATGTAGGAGCAGGATGTATTAATCAAACTGTTTTTAACTATCTACATGGTTTTAAAATAGATGCAAATATAAATGATTATGATATTGTCTATTATGATGAAGATACATCTTATGAAAAAGAAGATATAGTAATTAAATATGTAGAAGATTTATTAAGTGATTTAAATATAAAACTAGATATAAAAAACGAAGCAAGAGTGCATTTGTGGTACAATAAAAAATATAATGATAATAGAAAGCCATATGTAAGTTTAGAAGATGCAGTTAGTAGATGGGGAACAACTATAACTTGTATAGGAGTAAGACTAGAAAATAATAAATTAATAGTAGATGCTCCCTATGGACTTAATGATTTGTTTAATATGATAATAAGACCCGTAAAAATAGATTTTAAAGAAACTGATTACATAAAGAAAGTAAATAAATGGAAAAAGAAATGGCCTAAGTTAACGATTATGCCTTGGAAAGAGGAGGACTTATGATTTATCCAGAATTTCTAAAAGAAAAAGATACTATTGGTGTAACTGCACCATCAGATGGTATCACAGATAAAATTAAACTTAAAAGATTAGATAATGCCATTAAAAACTTTGAGAAACGTGGCTTTAACATAAAAGAAACACCTAATGTTAGATGTAGTGTTAAAGGAAGAAGCAGTTCTTCTAAAGAAAGAGCAGAGGAGCTAGAAAGCCTCTATAAAGACGATAATGTTAAAACAATTATTACATCTGGTGGAGGAGATTTCTTACTTGAAATGTTAAGTGAAGTAGACTTTAATGTTATTAAAGAAAATCCTAAATGGTTACAAGGCTATTCCGATCCAACAGGCTTACTATTTATGGTTACAACTAACCTAGATATAGCCACAGTTTACTCTGATAATTTCAAATCTTTTGGAATGGAACCATGGCATCAATCATTAGAAAATAATCTTAAAATATTAAAAGGTAATATGGTAGAACAGACAAACTTTTCTAAATATGAAGAAGATAAGAAATTAATAACAGGATTAGAACCTTTTAATCTAACAAAGAAAGTATATTGGAAAAATTTAAATAATAAAGATGCTATTAACATAAAAGGAAGAATGATTGGTGGTTGTCTTGATATTATTACAGATCTTTTCGGTACAAGATTTGATAAAACTAAAGATTTTCTAGAAAAGTATAAAGATGATGGTATTATTTGGTACTTTGATGTTTGTGAGTTATCTAGTGAATCTATTATTAGAATCCTTTGGAAACTAAAAGATAATTGTTATTTTAAATATACCAAAGGAATACTTTTCAGTAGAGTTTATGCTTGTAATAGTTATTATGATATTTCTTATGAAGAAGCAATTTATGAATCTTTAAAAGACTTAAATATCCCTATAATTATTAACACAGATATAGGGCACGTTGCTCCTAGAATGACTATAATAAATGGAGCTATCGCTACAATTACTTCATCTAATGGTAAAGGCAAAATAAGATTTGAGTTAAAATAAAAGTTATTCCAGTGAGTGGAATAACTTTACAAATATATAAAGGTATATCATAATATAAATAGGTGATGAATTAAATTCAATTAGTATTAATGCTAAAAGTAAAAAAATATAATAGACATGAATAATAAAAAAGTAGAGATCAATAATCCATCTCTACTTTTCTTTAACTTCGTCTTGAAGCTCTTTCTTTTTTCTTTTCTTAACTATATTCCTATATAAGGGAACTAACTTTGTAAAAGCAAAATAATAGAAAGGCTTAATCACATAATCAAATTCTCCCATAAATTCAATATAATCTCCTCCAAATTTTCTCTTAAATTCATGTAGCCCTAGTCTCGGATTATCTTTAGATAAATCACCAATCGTTCCAAATTGATCATAAATCTTTAAACCTCGTTCTTTACAAAACTTCAAATGTTCATAATAAGTATGATAATTAACATAAGTCTCAGTCAAAATATTATGATTTCCTGCATAAAGTACCCAAGCTTTATCACCATACTCTAAAATCATATGGGCAGAAAGAGTAACTTCCTTACCATATTCTTTTAAATAAGTAGAATATTTATCTACTTCTTTTTCTAAGTTTTCTTTTTGTCTTGTTAACTCTTTAAGTTTATTCTTAGCACTCTTTGACATATTCTCTTTAGGAAGTTCCTCTATCTTTTTATTAACTTCTTCTAAGTCACTATTTAATACTTCTAAACTATCTTTAATATTAACTTTACCTAAAAACAAAGTTGCCTTATTATCTTCATTAAATAATTTATATAGAGTCTTATAATAATCAATTCCATAAGAGATAAAATCTTTTCTAGATTCCGTTAACATCATTAAATGATAAAAAGTTGATATATCTTTCCCAGTTCCTATTTCAACTTTAGTCTTAAGCTTAAGGGATTTAGCAATTCTTTGCTTTGTAGTCTTTGAAAAATGATTCTCAATTTCCTCCATAGACTGCTTTAAATCAATTCTAAAAGTATACCTAGGTTGCATAGTTTCAAAATTCTTAGTAAATCCCATATGCTTATAACCTAACCTAAGTAACTCATTATAAATATTTTTATCTTTAGACTCAACTTCTGTCACTTCACCTTTATAGTCTTCCTTCTTCCATATAATATCAGGATCAATCTTTACGTAAATTGCTTTTTTCCTTTTCGCAAATTTAACAATCTCTTCTGTAAATAAGTCAAGCATTTCTTTGTTCTTAAAGTCAATTACATAACCTCTTGGAGCATATAAATAACATAATCCTAAAGGTAAATTCTTTTTTAATAAAAGAGTTGCTCCTACAATTTCCCCTTCATTATCAAGTCCTAAATAATAAGGTGTAAGCCCTCTTTCTTCTTTAGCTAATTCTCCCCAATCATAGGACTGTAAAAAATGACTCTTATAAGGATTATTCTTTACAAAACTTTCATATTCTTTTTTTTCTAAAACTCTTAATTCCATTTCTATCACAACCTATATTAAAGTATAATTTATTTACTATTAACTGTCAATTTTAGTATGCCCAATTTTTTTTCTCTAATCAAAAAAGAGCCTAAGCTCCTTAAAATTACATCATATATTTATCATTACTATTACCATAACCAGTAGATTGACTATCATAAGTTCTTGGACTAATCATTGCGGACTCAATTCTATTGACACGATTTTCTAGTCTTCTCATTTGTCTTTCAAGTCTATTTACTTGGTTTTCTAAACTATTAAGTCTTTGATTAATACTATTATTGAAATTAGGTCCACCACCCATACCTGGGTTCATATTTGGATTCATTGGCCACATAGGCATACCTTGATTCATAAAATTAACCTCACTTTCAAGATATTATATTCAAAAGATCATCTTTTTATGATAAAATATACTATATATATTATTAAAAACAGGAGAAGTTATTATGCGATTAAGAAATGTAAAAAATAAAGAAGAAATATTAAATAATTGTCATTACTTAATTAAAAATCCTGAGGATTATAAAGGTAAATGGCAGACTATTTTTAATAATAATAATCCTATTTATATTGAAATAGGAATGGGAAAAGGAAAATTCGTCTTAGAAAATGCCCTTAAAAACAAAAATATTAACTATATTGGTATTGAAAAATTTGATAGTGTTATCGCCCAAGCGATTAAAAAAATTCCAAACGATCTAGAAAATTTAAAACTAATTAGGATGAATGCTCTAGAAATTGATAAAGTGTTTTCTAAAGAAATATCTTTAATATATTTAAACTTTTCAGATCCTTGGCCTAAAAAAAGATGGTACAATAGAAGATTAACTAGTAAAATATTTCTTGATAAATATGAATCTATCTTTAAAGATAAAAAAACTATTGAGATGAAAACAGATAATGAAGAATTATTTATCTATTCTATAGAATCATTAAGTAGTAATAATTATGCTTTAAGCGATATCTCATTCGACTATCATAAAACAAATACCGATATTATTATGAGTGAGTATGAAGAACGTTTTAGTAAAGAAGGGAAAAATGTCTATCATCTTTTTGCACAAAAGAAGTGACAAACGTCTTATTAATTTGTTATAATACTATAAGAGTAGGTGAGAAACTTGAAAAAAAGAATATTTCTCTTGATTCTCTTAACTTTTACCATTACTGGTTGTACCAACCTTAGTAATAAAGATTTAGGAGAATTAACAGATACTATGCTAGAAAATAATAATAATTTAGTTAATAATGTATTCGATGGCTATAAATATTATGTTCCTAAAGGTTTAAAGCTAATATCTAAAGATGATTATAATGCTACTTTTTTAGATGAATATAATAATAGATACTATTTCTACATCGATGTAATAAGTTATTATAATAAAGAAAATTTAGACTACACAGTTAATAAGAAAGCCTATTTATCAAAAAAAATATCTAATTCTAATAAAGAAGGATATTTAGAAATAACAAAAACAAATGATAATAAATACTATTTTATTCAATATATGTATAATTATGGTAAAGTAGAAGTTTTTGTTAAGGAAAATGCATTAAGAAGTGCTATTATAAATATAAGTAGCATCTTAAAATCTTTACAGTTTAACCGTAATGTTTTAGAGACAATTATTGGTAATAAAGTTTTAGACTATAAAGAAGATACCTACAACGTTATGAAGCCTAAAGGTAGTACTGCTACTAATGATACATATCTAGAATATGAAGAACGTTATGGTATTTATGAAGGCTATGATATTGATTCTAATGAAGAAAAAATAGAAATAGAAGAAAACTAAATGAGGTGAAAGTTTATGAAACTATTAGATAAATTAAAAAATGCACTTTTTGAAGAAGAATATGTAGAAGTGGAAGAGAAAAAAGAACCTAAAAAACAAGAAAAACCTATCGCTAAAAAAATAATAATAGAAGATTCAAAACCTAAAATGCCTGAAAAAAAAGAGGATGCTATAATTGAAGAACCTAAAAAAGAGCCTCCTAAACCTGAAAAGGATTTTAAATTTAAAGCTATTTTAGATGATGATTTTATAAATTTAGATGAACAAAAACAAAAAGAAGAAAAAATTGTTCATCATGAAGAAAAAAGGCCTTCTAAAAAAGAAGAGATCATAGAAAGACCTGCCACTAAAGAGGAAAAAGAAGTAAAACTATATGGTTCCTTTAAAGATTCTAATATTAAAATTCATGAATATGGTGGAGCTTCTAAGCAAAAAGAAAAACGCGAATTCAAACCATCACCTATTATTTCACCTATTTATGGAGTTTTAGATGAAAATTACAAAAAGGACGAAATTGTGACAAAGAAAGAGGTTAGAATAACTAGTAGTTATAAATCACGAAATATTGACGTTGATAGTGTTCGAGCAAAAGCCTATGGTAATAGTGATGATATCTTTGAAGAAGAGCTAACTTCTAATAAAAAAGATAAAAAAGAAGAGAACGTAAGTGAAGAAGATAACTTTGAAGACAATCTTATTAAAGAAGAAGATAGTCTCCTTGATATAAGTTCTGATAATACTCCTTCTGTTGCTAGAGTAACAATGGGCGATGCTGAAGAATATTATAGTGATTTAGGTTTAGAGTATAACATTGATTATAAAGATGCTTCCCATGAAAAAGCTACAGGACGCCGTACTGATTTAAGAAACTTTGATGAAGAAGAGAGTAAAGATACTGTTGATACTGATGCAAGTATTGAAGAAAATTTATTTGATCTAATAGATTCAATGTATGATGAAAAGAAAGGGGAATAATTATGGATTTTTTAATAGTCACTTTATATAGTCTCTTAATAGTCTTGGTTATAGTCTTAATTATATTAGGGTTAAAAGCTATCAATACACTATCAAAAGTAGATGTCATCTTAGATAATACAAAAGAAAAACTAGATAATCTTGATGCTGCTTTTAATTTAGTTGGCGGTATCAGTAGTAAAATATCAGAAATTACAGACACCATCGTAAGTAATATTTTAGGATTTATAACCAATATATTTAAAAATAAAAAGGAGGAAAAAATTGATGAGTAAAAAAAATGGAATTGGTAAATTTATAGCAGGAGCTGCTGTAGGAGCTGGATTAGGTATTTTGTTTGCTCCTAAAAAAGGAAGTGAAACAAGAAAGGATCTAAAAGAAAAACTAGATAATGTTGTTGCTAAAATAAAATCAGTAGATGCTGAAGATATTAAAGCAATGTTTGAAGAAAAAGTAGAGGAAATTAAACAAGAACTAGAAGATCTTGATAAAGAAAAAGTTTTAAAAATTGCTAAGAAAAAAGGAGAAGAAATTAAAAAGAAAACACAAGATCTTGTTAATTTAGCCGTTGCCAAAGGAACACCAGTACTAGAAAAAGCTGCTGAAGAGCTACGCTTAAAAGCTATTGATGTTGTAAGTGATGTCTTAGAAAAACTAGAATCTAAATAGAAGTCTAAATCTATTTAGATTTTTTTAAACAAAAATTAGAATTTTCAAAAATATTTAACTTACCTTGATTTATTTTAAAAAAAATGTTATAATATGAGCACAAAAACAAATTGGGGGGATTAATATGATAAATGTTTTGAAAAATTCAAAATTTAAACTAGCATTTGTTGCTGTTTTAGTAGCTATTGTTAGTATTTTTGCAGTTGTAACACCTGAAGCTGCAGTTGGTGCACCACCATCATTTACTGCTGATAGTGAAAAACTATTAGATGGTTATATTGATGATTGGAACTATGCAAAATTAACTAGTAGTCTAGGTGGTTATGTATACTGTAAAGATTTCCATAAAAAGATACCGTATGATATTACAATGACTTTAATGGGTGAAGCACCAGCAGGTATAGCTTATATCGTTACTAATGGCTTTCCTAATAAAAGTTTTACTGGTAATGATGATATGGATTATTATATTACACAAGCTGCTGTTTGGTGGTATTTTGATGAAACTGCTGGTACAAATAATTTACCAGATAATTTCAAATATACAGGAAGTGATCCATATAATTTACGTCCATATATTGTTAATTTAGTAAATGAAGCTAAAAATGTTACTTCATATGCTACACCAGACATCCAAATAGAAAATAATAATGCAACACTACACTTAAGTAGTGATAAAAAGTATTATGAATCAGATGCTATGCGTGTAAAACTATTATATACAACAGGTACTTATACTATATCTTTAACTGATGCTCCAGCTAGTGCTGAGATAGTTAATATTAATACCGGAGCTGTTACTAATACCTTTAATGCCAGTGATAGCTTTAAAATACGTATTCCTGTTGCTGATGTTGATGCTATTAATACAAGCTTTAAAGTTACAGCTACAGCTACTGGTTCTATCAATAAAGCTTATATGTATAAATCTAGTGATCCAACTAAGCAAGATGTTATAGCTTCTCTTTTATATCCAGAGACATCAACTGTTATTGATGAAACGACTTTAACTTTAAAAACAAATAAAGTTACTATTACCAAAATAGATGCTACAACAAACAAATCCTTAGCAGGGGCAACCTTTGTTTTAAAAGATAGTAGTGGTAATACTGTCGCAACTTGGGTTTCTACAACTAACTCTCATGTAATTAGAAACTTACCAAATGGTAAATATACTTTACAAGAGACAAAAGCTCCAGCTGGTTATATCTTAAATGATCAAGTTGTAAACTTTGAAATTACTGATACTAATAGAAATATTGCTATAAAATTTAAAAACCAAACAATAGATAAACAAGCTACAATTATTAAAGTAGATGCTGATACTAATAAACCTGTAGCAGGAGCTGTTCTTGTAGTAAAAGATAGTAATGGTAAAGAAATAGAAAGATTTACAACAACAACAGAACCATATATCTTAGAAGATCTAGCTGATGGTGAATATACAGTAGAAGAAATAGAAGCTCCAGCTGGTTATAAGAAAACTGACGAGATTTATAAATTTACGATTAGTGATACTAATAATCATGCAACCGTAACTATCGAAAACAAAGCTATTGATAAACAAGCTTCAATTATTAAAATCGATGCTATTACTAAAGATCCTTTAGCAGGAGCTGTTCTTGTAGTAAAAGATAGTAACGGTAAAGAAATAGCAAACTTCACAACAACAACAGAACCATATATCCTAGAAGATATAGCTGATGGCAAATATACAGTAGAAGAGCTAAAAGCTCCAGCTGGTTATGAAAAAACTGATGAAATATATGAATTCACAATCAGTGATACTAATAATAAAGTTTCAGTAACTATTGAAAATACACCTATCGCTAAATTAGTTAACATCTTAAAAGTTGATGCTGTAACTGGTAATCCATTAAGTGGAGCAACTTTAGTTGTTAAAGATAGTGAAGGTAATGTTATTGAAGAATTTGTTACTACTGAAGAACCTCACACTATTGAAAACCTTAGTGATGGTAAATACACAGTAGAAGAATTAAAAGCTCCAGAAGGCTATACTAAAAGTGATGAAATATATGAATTTACTATCAGTGATGATACACCTACAGCTTTAGTAATTTTCGAAAATAATGAAATTGTTGAAGTACCAAATACTGGTAGTAATAAATCCCTAATAAGTACTATATTTGGAAGTATATTATTAATATCCGGAGTAGGATTCGTATACTACAATGGTAAAAAACAAAAAGTTAAATAAAAAAAGAATCACTCCTAATACTACGGCTCTAATTAGCGCTATTATAATTACTTTAGGAGGATTCTTTCTTTTATATAATTTCATTAGTGAAGAAAGACTAGAAGCTTATGACTATATGAATGAAAAACTATCTAGTGATGAAGTACAAATATATGATGTTAAAACTAATGAAGTTACTAGTGAACCTGAAATAGAAACACCAACTGTAACTACTGATATAGAAAGTTATATAGGATATTTAGAAATACCAAAAATAAGTTTTAAAAGGGGTTTTTACAATATAGATTCGAATTTAAATAATGTAGAATCTAATATTCAAGTAATTAAAGGAAGCGATATGCCTGATATAACTAACGGTAATCTTATTATCGCTGGCCACTCAGGAACTGGTTGGAAAGCTTTCTTTAGAAACTTATATAAACTAGAAATAGGCGATACAGCCATAGTAACTTATAATGGTCTTACCTATACTTATAAAATAACTAATATTTATAAACAAAAAAATACGGGAAAAATTGCCATTAAAAGAAACTATGATAAAAACACCTTAACTCTAGTAACTTGTACAAAAGATGATGATTCAACACAGACTATATACATTGCTGAATTAGTAAATTAGAGACTATAGAATAAAGGGGGTGTTGTTAATGAGTCCATTATCATTGATAACAAAATTACAAACAGTCTTTGAATTAATTACTTCGAAAAATTTATATTTAATGATTTTAACTCTAGTAGTATTACTAACAATCTTTTTTATAACTACTAATGGTTCTAATCGTAAACAAAGTAAAAAAGCATATATCATGTTATATATAGCAGCATTCATTTTTATCGCTGTTCAATATGGTAGTAGCTTTCTAACCTTAATAGACTATGCCATTAACGAAGTCTTCATTACTTATTACTTCCCTAATATTGTTATTTATCTTTTAATGTTACTTGTAACTAACATAATTTTATGGAAAACAATCTTTAATGATAATATAGATCGAAAAATAAAGGTTATTAACTCTTGTGCTTTTAGCATTATCCTATATCTATTCATTTTAGCTATTTCTACTATTAATAGTTTAAACTTAAATGTCTTTAATATCACAGATTTATATAGTAGTAATGATGTTAGAAGTATTTTAGAATTAAGTATGCTTATTTTCGTCTTTTGGATCATAGTCTTATCAATCTATCATTTAATTAGAAAATATCAATATAAACATAATATTATAACTAAAGAACATGTTACAAACTATAATATTATTAACAATTTTGATGTTAAAGAAGCTTATAAAGTTACAACACCAAAACCTTTATTAAATCCTGCACCTATAGAAAATAATCCTAATACTGTTAACTTAGATAATAAGTTTACACTTGAAGAATATAAAATAATGTCTAAAATCTTAAAAGAAGAAAAAGAAACTTCTAAAGATCAAAACATTCAAGACGATAATCCTTTAACAGAATTAAATAAATTATATCAAAGTATTAGAGACTAGGAATTCTAGTCTTTTTCTTTTCTAAGCATTATTTCTTATTCTATACATATAATTTACTGGTGATAAAATGTTAACAGAAGAAGAATTATATGAAGAGTCTTTAAATGCCAATTTATACTATTTAAGAACATTAAGAGATTTTTGTATTAATATTGAACTTTCTTTTTATGGAGATAATCCTTATAAAGAAAGAGCCTCAGCTCTTGCTAAAAAAAGTCAAGATTTAGGAAGAGAAATAGTAACATTTACTAATGGCAAAGTACCATCTAAAGGCCTAAATTATCAAATATATTATACAGAATATACATTACCTACAGAAAAATTAACAGAAAAACTTTTTAATATAAACCTTGGTACAGATATAACGGAAATGCAACTTACTTTAACTCCGACAGATAATTTTGAAGTAAATCAAGATGGAATAAATGAAATAACATCGATTAATGAAAGAGCATTAGTTGCAGCCAATGAATTTATAGAACTAGCAAGAGAAATAAGAAATGAAATGACATCTAACAATCTCTTTTCTTACTCTTATCCCACTATGTATAATTTTATGATTATAACAATTGAATTATATATTGGCGAATTAAATAGACTAAAAGAAAGATTAAGCAAAGATCCTATTATTGCTTTAGATACAGAATATGGCTACAACATAACTGCCTATGAAATAACTTCATTTTTAAGAGGTCTAATAGATCCAAATGCTACTTCTTATATAGAAGTCTTAAATAATATATTAAATGAAATATATCCTAAACTTCTTGAAGACTATAATAGTTTGCCTCTATCTCCAGAAAATCAAATAGCTTTAATGGAAAGAAGTATTGCTGTTATTAGAAGAATAAGATTGTTAATAAGAGATATGTTAAAAGACTTATTAGATTCTAAATTATACTTTATTATTGAACCCCTTGCGATTGATAATTTCTATCGTAATATAAATTATTTTCTATATGCCATAGATGCTGATAGTAAAGAAGTCTAAAAAGGCTTCTTTTTCTTTTCCATTAATTAAAATAATGATATAATGAATTAGGAAGTAGGTAATAATATGAGCATGATAGATTTAGATAACTTAAATAAAGAACAAAAAAAGGCCGTTTTATATAATGAAGGACCTCTTTTAATATTAGCAGGAGCAGGTTCTGGAAAAACAAAAGTTTTAACTACCAAAATTGCTTATTTAGTAGAAGAATTAGATATATCGCCATATGAGATTTTAGCGATAACCTTTACTAATAAAGCAGCTCTTGAAATGAAAGAAAGAGTAGAAAATATTATTGGTTTTAAAGCTAAACAAATTCAAATATCAACATTTCATTCTTTTGGTTTAAAAATATTAAGAGAAAACTATCAAAAACTAGACTATGCTAATAACTTTGTTATCATGGATAGTGATGATTCTTTAACTGTCGTTAAAAAGATCTTAAAATCTTTAAATTATGATCCTAAGATCTATAATCCTAAAGCGATTAGAAATAAAATAAGTAACTGTAAAAATGAACTTTTATCACCAAAAGACTATGAAAAATATATAGCAGGAGACTATGAAAAAGTAGTTAATGAAGTCTATTATAAATATGAAGAAAAGCTAAAACAAAATAATGCTGTTGATTTTGATGATTTATTGCTTTTACCCATAAAATTATTTAGAAATTATCCTAGTATTTTACAAGCCTATCAAGAAAAATATAAATACATTCTAATAGATGAATATCAGGATACTAATGAAGCACAATATATCTTATCAAAAATGATAAGTGCTAAATACCAAAATATTTGTGTTGTTGGTGATGCGGATCAAGCAATATATGGTTTTAGAGGAGCTAATTATAAAAACATATTAAACTTTGAAAAAGACTATCCTAAAGCCTTAAGTATTAAATTAGAGCAAAACTATCGCTCTACTAAAACAATATTAGATGCAGCTAACTGTGTTATTAAAAACAATGAAAAAAGAAAAGAAAAAAATCTTTGGTCTACTAAAGGTGAAGGAGAGAAAATAACATACTACCGTGCTTATGATGAAAAAGATGAAAGTCATTATACAGCCATGGAAATAACAAAACTCTTAGATAAAGAAATAGATGCTAGTGATATTGCTGTTTTATATAGAACCAATGCTCAGTCTAGAGTTGTTGAAGAAGAATTTCTAAAACAAAATATCCCTTATCGTATTGTTGGCGGTTTCAGCTTCTATCAACGAAAAGAAATAAAAGACTTACTAGCATACCTTAAACTAATATATAATCCTAAAGATGATATCAGCTTTTTAAGAGTTATTAATACACCAAAAAGAGGAATTGGTCTTAAAACAATCGATAACTTAACAGCTAAAGCAGATAGTAAAGGTTTAAGTCTTTTTGAAGTCATTGAAACAGGAAAAGAGTTAAAATTTAAAGAACTTATTTTAGAATTACAAAAAGTTTCTGAAACTGTAACCCTAACAGAATTAATTGATAAAGTTCTAGAATCAAGTGGTCTAAAAGCAGAATTAGAAAGTGAAAAGAGTATTGAAAGTGAAATAAGATTAGAAAACTTAGAGGAATTTAAATCAATCACTAAAGCTTTTGAAGAACGTATGGGTCTTGTCTCTTTAGAAGATTTTCTTTATGAAGTAAGTCTTGTAAATGATAAAGATGAATATAAAGATCCTCGTCATAAAGTCAGTTTAATGACTATTCACTCTGTTAAAGGCTTAGAATATGATTATGTTTTTGTCTTAGGACTTGAAGAAGGAATATTTCCTCATCTTAACTCTTTAATGAGTAATAGTGATGTAGAAGAAGAAAGACGTCTTTGCTATGTTGCAATTACTCGTGCTAAAGAAAAGCTTTATCTATTAAATGCTAGAAGAAGGGTTTTATTTGGAAAAGATAGTATTAATCCCCCTAGTCGTTTTTTGCAAGAGATAGATAATAATCTTTTAGATGAAAACACTATAAAAGAAAAAGAGAAAAAGATAATTAAAGAAGAAGTAATAAGAGATGAAGATGTTGATTATCAAATAGGAGATTATGTAGTTCATGATACATTTGGTGCTGGTAGAGTTGTAGAAGTTACTAACTCTTTAGTTAGTGTCGCTTTTAAACATCCTTATGGTATTAAAAAACTAATGAAAAATCATAAAAGTTTAACCAAAGTGTAAAGGAGAGATAATATGGAAGAATATTTAAAAAAAAGGCTATAAATTAAGTGTAGTAGCCGATAGTCAAATTAATCGTTTAAATGGAGCCTTAATACTAGGAAGTCCTCTCTATATAAAAGGACTAGAGGAACTAAAAGAAGAAGATCTAGACTTTTTATTAGATACTAATATAGCAGATAATTTATATAAAGGTAAAACCTTAACTGCTAGTTATGATTTTGAACAAAATTTATTTACATCTAGCATTGTGGAAAGAAAATATAAGGGATCATATAATGAAGAAAGTTATTATGAACATGTAGTTTCTTCTAAAGCAACTACCTTTGCTGGTAGTCTATTTAAATTAGAAAAAGCCTTAGAGAAAGGAAAAAAATATATTAAAAATAGAAAAATGTGAAAAATAAGTTGAAAAAAATCTGGAATTTTGTGAAAAACATATATAAAAACTCAGGAATTTTGTGATATAATCTATATAGAGGGTGATAAAATGCCAAGGTTAACAAGAAAAATTGATAAATATTTAATAGACTGGAAAAATGATAAGAATAGACTTCCTTTAATTGTTAAAGGAGCAAGACAAATAGGAAAAACCGAATCTATAGAAAACTTTGGAAAAAATAATTATGAAAATGTAGTTGAGATTAATTTTGTTTTACAAAAACAATACAAAAATATCTTTGATGATGGTTTTGATGTCGATACTATAATAAGAAATATATCTTTAATTAATCCTAA
Organism: uncultured bacterium; assembly: GCA_949284575.1. Classification (GTDB taxonomy): domain Bacteria; phylum Bacillota_I; class Bacilli_A; order RF39; family UBA660; genus Onthousia. The sequence continues at coordinate 8,198 of CASDWO010000061.1, read as the reverse complement.
TTTTAACTTTACACCAAGTAAAACCTTAATATTCTTTGATGAGATACAAGACTGTATTAATGCAACTACCTCATTAAAATCATTTAATATAGATGGTAGATATGATGTTATCTGTTCAGGTTCTCTAATGGGTATTAATTATCAAGAAATAGAATCTAATAGTGTTGGTAATAAACAAGACTATGAAATGTATTCTATGGACTTTGAAGAGTTTTTATGGGCTAAAGGATATAAAGAAAAGCAAATAGAAGAAATGTATTCCTATATGCTAAACTGTAAGCCCCTACCTAAAGTAATGTATAGTGTTATGTTAGAGAACTTCAAAGAATATATGATAGTAGGAGGAATGCCTGCTATTGTAAGTAGATTTGTTGAACAAAATAATTATTCTGGTATTTTAAATATGCAGCGACAAATACTTTTAGATTATGAAGAAGATATCACTAAATATGCTGGTGGCTTAGATAAAGGAAAGATTTTAAATGTTTATAGAAAAATACCGGTTTTTTTAGGAAACGAAAATAAAAAATTCCAAATATCTAAAATAGAACATAATGCTAGAAATAGAGAATATGTTGGTGTTATAGATTGGCTAACTAATGCTGGTATTATCAATATAAGTTATTGTATGGAGACTCCTTTCTTACCCCTAAAAGGTAATTATAATCCTGATAATTATAGACTATATTTTAAAGATACCGGTCTTTTAGTTGCATCTCTAGATGATGAAGCAGGAGAAGATTTAAGAGTTAATAAAAACTTTAATACCTATAAAGGAGCCCTTTATGAAAATATAGTAGGAGAAATGTTAGTTAAAGAAGGTTATTTCCTATACTTTTATAAAAATAAAAAAGGAACAATAGAAATGGACTTCTTTATTAGAGATAAAGACTCCCTAATACCTATAGAAGTGAAAGCAAATGACAATGAGACTTTATCACTAAATAAATTAATAGAAAATGATAAATATAAAGATATAAAATATGGGATAAAACTATGTAATAAGAATATTGGCTTTAATGGTAAATTTTATACATTTCCCTATTTCTTAACCTTTTTATTAAAAAGATTTCTAAGAGAAAAAAGATAGGAGAATAATATGGAAGAATATTTAAAAAATGGTTATGAATTAATAATAAACATAAATAAAAATTCAAATAATTTATATGGGATATTAGTCCTAAAAGATAATAAACAAATAAAAAAATTAATAACAATAAAAGATTTACGGCTAGAATTCTTATATGATATTAATATCTTAAATAATATCACTGAAAAAGCAACCATTACTTCTTGTTATGATTTAAATACTAAAGTATTTACTTCTAAAATCATAACAGAAGATCATCAAAATTCTTACGGAGTAATTTTTACTTCCGCAAATAGTCTTTTAGGAAGTTTATATGATTTAAATAAAAAAATGTTAGTAAAAAATAAAGGAGAAAAAATTATGGAAGAAAAAATAAAAGAAGGTTATAACTTAATAGTAATTGGTAATCCTTATATCAATTACTTACATGGAGTTTTAATAAAAAAAGAACAAAATGAAATAAAAGACTTGCAAGAGTTACAAGAAGAAAATATAGATTTTCTTTTTGATACTTCTCTTGCTACTTGTCTTTATAAGGGTGAAGTATTAAGAACAATTTTTAATAAAGATAATAATCTCTTTGAATCTAGTCTTTTAGAAAAAAAATATAAAGATGATTATAATGATGAATACACATTTAAAGAAAAAAATACTTTTAAATCTCAAGATCTTGTTCAAAGTATAATTAAATTAGATGAAAGTACTAAGAAAGGAAATAGCTATGTTAAAAGATAAGACATTATTAATAATGGCTGCTGGACTTGGTAGTCGTTTTGGAGGCTTGAAACAAATAGAACCTGTTGGTATAAATGGTGAGTTTATTATTGATTATTCAGTATATGATGCTATATTAGCAGGTTTTACTAAAGTTGTCTTTATAATAAGAGAAGACTTTTATAAAAGTTTTAGAGAAACAATAGGTAAAAGAGTAGAATCTAAAATTAAAACAGAATATGTTTTTCAAGATGATACTTATATTCCAGAAAGATTTAAACTATTACTTAAAAAAAGAACTAAACCTCTTGGCACTGCTTATGCTATATACTGTGCTAAATCTAAAATAAATGAGCCTTTCGCAGTTATTAATGCCGATGATTTTTATGGTAGAGATTCTTTTTTCAAAGCTTATGAATACTTAGATGGTATTATTTATAATCATTATGGAATAATCAGTTATGATATTAAAAATACTTTAAGTCCCAATGGCGTATTTAAAAGAGGATTAATGGAAATTGAATCTAATAAACTAATAAAACTAACAGAAAGTAAAGTAACCTTAAAAAAAGATAAGATAATTGCTTCCTCTTTATACAGTAATAATGGTAAAGAAATAGATGAGAATACTAAAGTAAGTATGAATTTCTTATTATTCTCTAAAGATATTTTTGATGTCTTAGAAGAAGAATTATACCTATTCTTATCACTTCATCAAAAAGATTTAGATAACTATGAATTCTTAATACCTGATGTTTTAGACACTTGTTTAAAGAAAAATCTTAAAACTATTGATGTAATAGATACAAATGCTACTTGGTATGGCGTTACTTATAAAGAAGATAAAGCTTTAGTAGAAAATGCTATAAAAGAATTAACTAATGAAGGAGTTTATCCACAGCCATTGTGGAAAAATAATTAGAAAGGATGATACATTGTGGATAATGTTACTATAGAAAGAATGAATTATCTAATCAAAGTATTAGATGAAGCATCTTATAATTACTACGTATTAGATGATCCTAAAATAACTGACCAAGAATATGATGCTTACTACCGAGAATTAGAGACAATTGAAAAATTACATCCTGAATGGGTTCTTGATACTTCTCCTACTAAAAAAGTAGGTGGCGAAGTTATAGATGAATTTAAAAAAGTAGAACATACTATTCCTATGATGTCTTTAGGAGATGTTTTTAATGAAGAAGAGATAATAGATTTCTTAAAGAGAATAGAAAATAGTGGTGTTCACTCTAATTATATCTGTGAACTTAAAATAGATGGATTATCTGTATCTTTATTATATGAAAAAGGTATTTTAGTAAGAGCAGCAACCCGTGGAAATGGAATAATTGGTGAAGATATTACCCATAATGTTAAAACTATAAAAAGTATCCCTTTAAAACTAAAACAACCTCTTGATATCGAAGTAAGAGGAGAAATTTATATGAGTAAAGACACCTTAGAAAAGCTTAATAAAGAACGTCTTGCTAAGGGAGAAAAACCTCTTCAAAATCCAAGAAATGCTGCTGCTGGATCAATTAGACAATTAGATTCTAAAATCGCTGCCAAACGTAATTTAGATGCCTTTTTATACCATTTACCTAATCCCCTAGATTATGGAATAAAAACCCATCATGAAGCTTTAGAATTTATGAAAAGTTTAGGCTTTAAGACTAATCCTAATAATAAGATTGTAAAAAATATTACCGAAGTAATGGCCTATATTCATGAAAAAGGTAATATAAGAAATACACTTCCTTATGATATAGATGGTGTTGTTATAAAAGTAGATAATATTAAAGATCAACAAACTTTAGGTTATACAGCAAGAACACCAAGATGGGCAATCGCCTATAAGTTTCCAGCAGAAGAAGTTTTAACTAAACTAAATGATATTATCTTTACTGTAGGTAGAACTGGTAAAATAACTCCTAATGCTATTTTAGATCCTGTTCAACTTATGGGTTCTACTATTAGTAGAGCAACTCTTCATAATGAAGATTATGTACTAAAAAAAGGCCTAATGATAAATGATACTGTCTCTATTAGAAAAGCAGGAGATGTTATTCCTGAAGTAGTAGAAGCAAAACTAGAACGAAGAACAGGAAAAGAAATACCTTTTAAAATGATTACTAACTGTCCTATTTGTAATACTAAATTAATCAAAAAAGAAGGCGAAGCTGACTATTACTGTCCTAATATTAATTGTCCTGCTAGACATATAGAAAGCTTTATCCATTTTGTTTCTCGTCCTGCTATGAATATAGATGGCTTAGGAGAAAGATTAATGGAAGATTTATATAACTTTAAATTTATTAGCACTATTCCTGATATTTATAGATTAAAAGATAAAAAAGACTCTCTAACTAAATTAGAAGGTTATGGTGAAAAGTCAGTTACTAATTTATTAAATGCTATTGAAGTTAGTAAAAGTAATTCCCTAGAAAGACTACTATTTGCTTTAGGTATTAAAAATGTAGGTAAAGAAAAAGCTAAAATCCTAGCGAAAAAATATCGTAATATTGCATCTTTAAGTAAAGCATCTTATGAAGAATTAACAGATATTCCTGATATTGGTCCTATAATAGCAAAAAATGTTGTAAATTATTTTGCAAATGATGATAATCTAAAGATAATAGAAGAACTAAAAGATTTAGGTCTTAATATGGAATACATTGGTGAAGAGTTAAACCTTAACGAAGATTTTCTTGATAAAAGCTTTGTCTTAACAGGAACCCTTACTAAACTTTCAAGAGATGAAGCGAAATCATTAATAGAAAATGCTGGAGGAAAGACAGTAGGCTCTGTATCTAAGAAAACCTATGCTGTTATTGTAGGGGATAATCCTGGTAGTAAATATGATAAAGCAAAAGAGTTAAATATACCAATATGGACAGAAGAAAAATTTTTAGAAAAAATAAATAATTAGGTGATATTATGAATAAAGAAGAAAGTAAAACAATTACTATTGATCAAGAAAAGAAAATAAAAAGATTATCTACTATTATTATGATTATAATAATAATTATTACTCTTCTTGTAACAGCAGATATTATTTTAGTTGCAAAATTTAATAAAGGCCCCTTTTTAGCTATCCCCTTAAAAACCTATAATGATGGTGGAACAAAAGAATATTATGGTCTAGGTTATAAAGTAATAAAGTATAATCAAAAAATAGGTAGAAAAGACATGGTAATAGGTTCTTGGTTTTTAAAATATAATACTACTCCTAAAGATTTTACACTTTCTTCTCTAGCTTATAGTATCATTAATGATAATACTGATTATAAAGGTAGTTTTCTTAGAATAACAGGTACTATTAGTAAAATAGATAAAAAAAATAAAACTCTTACTCTTATCTTTAAAGATGAAGAAAAAGGTAAATATGATTTAACTATAAAAGCCCATCTTTTAAGTGATATTAATAAATTTAATCTAAATGCTCCTGTTAGTCTTCTTGGAACAGTATCTTCTTATGAAAAAAAAGATAAGACTCTAACTCTAGAAAATACCTTTGCTGAATAAAGGTTTTTTCTTGCTTTTCTAATAAAATAATAGTAATATATAAAGAATTAAAAAGGAAAGAGGGATAAAATGATTTATTTTGATAATGCTGCTACTACAAAAGTAAATGATGAAGTGTTAAAGACTTTTGTAACAGTTTCTAAAGACTATATAGGTAATACTAATTCTCTTCATAAATTAGGCTTTGAAAGTAAAAAACTAATGACTGCTGCTACTAAACAAGTAGCAGATCTTCTTAATGTTAAAGAAAATGAAATAATCTTTACAAGTAGTAGTAGTGAATCCAATAATTTAGCTATTAAAGGTGTACTAGAAGCTTATCCTAATAGAAAAAAAATAATCTTAACTACTATTTTAGAACATCCCTCAATCACTAATACTTTAAATAGTCTAAAAGATGTTGAAGTAATTAATTTAAAATTAGATGCTAATTATCATATTAATATTGATGACTTAAAAGAAAAATTAAAATTAGATCCTATCTTAGTCTCTATTCATCATGTTAATAGTGAATTAGGAATAATAGAAGATATAAATACTATCGGTAAAATTATTAAAGAAAATAGTAAAGCTATCTTTCATGTTGATGGTACCCAAAGTCTAGGAAAAATTAAAGTAGATCTTAACTATGTTGATTTATTTTGTGCATCAGCACATAAATTTGGTGGCCTTAAAGGTATAGCTATACTAGTAAAAAAAGAAAAAATTAATTTATCACCTTTAATAAATGGTGGAGAAAGTCAAACTATCTATCGGGCAGGAACACCAGCATTAGCGTTAATCGCCTCTTTTTCTAAAGCCTTACGTTTAGCAAAAGAAGAACAACCTAAAACATATTTACAAGTAAAAGAGATTAATAACTATCTAAGAGATGAATTAAATAAGCTAGATAACGTAACGATAAACTCCAAAATAGATTCATCTCCTTATATCCTAAACTTTAGTATTAAAAGTACAAAACCTGAGACTATGATACATAAATTGGAATCTTATGATATCTATTTATCTACAAAAACAGCTTGTTCATCTAAAGAAGATTACTCTAAAAGTATCTATTTATTAACAAATAATAAAGAACTAAGTAAAACCTCTCTTAGACTCTCATTATTTAAAGATAATACTATTAGTGAAGCAAAAGAGTTTATAAAAGTATTAAAAGATATTACAAATAATATGTAAAAGATATAGCAATTATATTATTAAAGGAGTATAGATATGGAAAAAGTAATATTAATTAAATATGGAGAATTAACTACTAAAAAAGGTAATCGTAATTTTTTTGTTAAAACATTAACAAAAAATATTGAAAATAAATTAAAAGATTTTAATGTTTTAATAGAAAAAGATTTATCTAGAATGTATATCCATTATAATGAATTAGATGAAGAATCTATTATTAATAAAATTCATGAGATATTTGGTATCCATAAATATCATATCGCTTATGTTACTAATAGTAGCTTAGATTCTATTAAAGAAGAACTAATTAAAACAGTTAAATTACAAAACTTTAAAACTTTTAAAGTTGAAACTAAAAGAAGTGATAAAACATTTCCTAAAACTAGTATGGAATTATCTAAAATATTTGGTGGTATAGTTTTAAAAAATAAGGATAATATTAAAGTAGATGTTAATAATCCTGAAGTAATTATTCATGTAGAAATAAGAGAAAAAAATACTTACATTTACTATAATGAATTTAATGGACTCGGTGGATATCCAAGTGGAATCCAAGGTAAAGGATTATTAATGTTAAGTGGAGGAATAGATTCTCCAGTAGCAGGATTTCTTGCAATGAAGCGAGGAATAAAGATAGATGCAGTATATTTTGAAGCGATTCCTCATACAAGTTTAGAAGCTAGAGAAAAAGTGATAACTTTAGTAAATAAATTAAAAGTTTATACAAATGATCTAAATCTTTATATTGTTCCTTTTACAAAATTACAAGAAGAAATTTATAAAAATGTTTCTCCAAATTATGTTATAACTATCATGCGAAGAATGATGTATAGGATAATGGAAGCTTTATGTAAAAAATATAATGCTAAAGTTATAATTAATGGAGAATCTATTGGGCAAGTAGCTTCTCAAACTCTAAATAGTATGTATGTAATAAATAATGTAACTAATTTGCCTGTAATTAGACCAGTAGCGTGTCTAGATAAATTAGAAATAATAGATATTGCTAAAAAAATAGATACATATAATACAAGTATATTACCTTATGAAGATTGTTGTACTGTTTTTGTACCTAAACATCCTATTATTAATCCAACACTTGAAGAGACGCTAAAAGAAGAAGAAAAAGTTGATTTTGAAGAGATTTTACAAAATACAATAGCTAATACTTTTATATATAAAAATGAAAAAAATTATGAAAATATTTTGTAGGTAAAAATTACCAATAAAAAAAATGTATGAAATTCAAAAAATTTCACATTCTACTAGTGTAGGAGGTGAAACAAATGAATAACAATATGAACACTGGTTCAATGAAAATGAGAGTTCCTGGTGCTAAACAAGCTATTGATAAAATGAAATATGAAATAGCTAACGAATTTGGTGTTAATTTAGGACCAGATGCTACTAGTCGTGCTAACGGTTCAGTTGGTGGTGAAATCACTAGACGTTTAGTACAAAATGGATTAAATCAAGTTAGCGGAAGTTATACTAATAAATAAGTAAAATAACTTAAGCGATAGGCCTATAAAGCCTATCTTTTATTGGTAAAATTAAATAGAAAGTTCCCGAATTATTAAAGGAACTTTTTTTAACGACTAAATTCCCAGTCCGAAATTTAATTTATTCCAATTTCCTTTTGACAAATAGGACTACCTTGTATTAATTATAGGTGTTTTAACACTTA
>CASDWO010000060.1 GCA_949284575.1 uncultured bacterium | reverse complement strand
GCAAATATACCTGAATCTAATCAATATGATGATGGAGTAGATACCTTTATTACAGGAGAAGATCCAAATAATTATATCTGGTATAGTGGAAAGTTATGGAGAGCTGTTAGTGTTAATAATGAAGCTAAGACAACAAAATTAGTAACGCAGTGGAATATAAGTGCCATTTCGTATAATCCAAGTAATCAAACTAACTTTGCAGGAAGTTACATGGAATCTTGGTTAAATGATACAACAGTAGATGGATTTTTAGGTAATTTAAGAGAACCTGAAAAATTTATTGTAATGGATGCTACTTGGGATATTACAGAGGAAAATAGAGACTTAGGAAGTATAGAAAGACCAAATGGTACAAGTGTAGTAACAGATGCTGTAGGACTTTTAAATGTATATGAATATCAATCTAGTAATAACGGTGGAACAGATGGATATTTAAATAATGGACTTACTTGGTGGACTTTAACACCGAATAGTTCGTCTGGCGTGCGTTTCGTTTTATACGATGGCAAAGCGGGCAGAGATAGTTCTTATATGGCGGATGGCGTGCGACCATCTATAAATCTAAAATCTAACGTTAAAATTGTAGATGGTGATGGAACTGTTAATAATCCATATCGTTTAGAAGGAGATAATGATAAAAATCTATCAGGAACTATGCTTAATACAAGATACAGTGGAGAATATATAAGATTTGGAAGTGGAGAAAATAATCTATATAGAATAGTAAGCCATGAAACAGAAGGCTTAACTAAGATAACCAGTGCCGAACCACTAAAAGATTCAGGAACGTTTAAAAAAATTGCTTTTGGAGATAATACAACATTTTCAAGTACAAATACTGTAGGTTCATTCTTAAATGGAGACTATCTAACAAATTATGTTGGAGAAAGTTATAGTAATATGATAGAAGATAATACTACTTGGTATTTAGGAACTGTTGGTAGTGGTACATCATATAAATTAGCCAAATATACAGATGAAACTGGCAATACCTTAACATCAAGTACAACTTCAGCCAAAGTAGGACTATTAAGATTAGGAGAATTAATGGCAGGTCAATTTGAAAGACGTTATGCAAATGGAAGCTATACAGAATTTGTTACTTATTATTGGACATTAACACCATATAGTACGTCTAACGTGCATCGCGTCAACGATCTTGGTAGTGCGGGCAGCATTAGACCTTCTCATGCGAATGGCTTGCGGCCATCCATAAATCTAAAATCTAACGTTGTAATAACTGAAGGAACCGGTACTAAAACAGATCCGTTCATTCTAACTCTAGATAGTTAGATGTCAGTAATCTAGAAAATATTGATTATTGACTAAATAAAAATAAATAAAATTTCAAATAATAATAGTGGAGATAAAATTATGAAAAAAAGAAAAGAAGCTGGGATAACTTTAGGATTAATTGTACTTTTATTAATAGTGATGGTAGGAGTAAGTTATGCAGCATTTAAGTTTACAGGAACAGGAACAAAAGTAAATACGATTACGACAGGTGCGATAAGTATGACTTATGAAGAAACTGATAATGTCATAAATCTAGATAAAGCGCTACCTACAACAGATAAGACAGGTAAAACATTAGAAGATTATTTTGAGTTTACAGTAAGTAGTAATATAACAGGAGATACAAATATTAATTATGAGATCAGTGCAAAAGCTGAGTCTAACAATACTTTTTCTGGGGATAATGTTAAGTTATATTTAACTAGAGTAACAGCAAGTGGTGAAGAAGAAGTAATGGTTCCTGAGATATATAATGAAGAGACAAATGCTAATAGCTTTACAGGAAGACCATCAGGAGAGATGAGTTTATATACAAGTAGCATGAATGCTAGTGAATCAAATACATATCGTTTAAGAATGTATGTAACGGAAGAATATAATCCCCAAGGAGATGGAGGAAATAAAACCTTTAGTGTAAAAGTAAATGTTTATGGAAGAGATCGTGTTGCTGATGAAGTAAGTGATGTGTTACTTACAAATATACCAAAAGAAAATCAATATGATGATGGAGTAGATACCTTTATAACAGGAGAAGATCCAAATAATTATATCTGGTATAGTGGAAAGTTATGGAGAGCTGTTTCGGTTAATAATGAAGCAGAGACAACTAAATTAGTAACAGAGTGGAATATAAGTACAATTCCATATAATGTAAGTGGTAACTCTTCGTTTGTAGGAAGTTATATGGAATCATGGTTAAATGATACAACTGTAGATGGTTTCTTAGGTAACTTAAGAGATTATGAGAGATTTATTGTAACAGATTCTAAATGGGATGCAACGTTAGATAATAGAGACTTAGAAAGTATAGAAAGACCTAATGGAACAACTGTAGTAACTGATGCTGTAGGACTTTTAAATGTATATGAATATCAATCTAGTTATTATGGAACAACATATAGTAATGGCTATTTAAATAATAGTCTTTCTTGGTGGACTTTAACACCATATGACTCTAATAGTGTTAATATTATTTTTCCTCGTAAGGCTGGCTCAAACCCTGAAAATGCTAAAGGTGTGCGGCCATCCATAAATCTAAAATCTAACATTCGTATTGTAGATGGAGATGGTACTGTTTCTAATCCTTATCGTTTAGAAGGAGATAATGATGCTAATTTATCAGGGACAATGCTTAATACAAGATACAGTGGAGAATATATAAGATTTGGAAGTGGAGAAAATAGTTTATATAGAATAGTAAGTCATGAAACAGATGGTCTAACAAAGATAACTAGTGCTGAACCGTTAAAGAATTCTAGTGAATTTATAGAAAGTGCTTTTGGAAATGATGTAAACTTTTCAAGTACAAATACAATTGGAACATTTTTAAATGGAGACTATCTAACAAATTATGTGGATAGTAATTATAGTTCAATGATAGAAGATAGTACTATATGGTATTTAGGAACAGTAGGAGATGGTGCAAGTTATAAGTTAGCCAAATATACAGATACAACAGGAACACAAATAACGTCGGCTACGACAACAGCAAAAGTAGGCTTGCTTCGAGTAGGAGAATTAATGTCAGGACAGTTTAATATATTTAATAATAATATAGGATATTGGACTTTATCACCATATAATGTTACCGATGCCTTTAGCCGTTATGTAGGCCAAGATGGTACATCTTCTTATACTTTTTCTTCGGTAGCTGATGGTGTGCGTCCATCCTTAAATCTAAAATCTAACGTGCAAATAGTAAGTGGTGATGGAACCTTAAATTCGCCATTTGAAATACAACTAGCAAGTTAATAGATAGAGTAAAAAGGGCTGTCGAGAAATTAAATAATTAGTTTCTGACAGTTCTTTTTTTTGAAAAAAATCAAAAACCTTGAAAGCATAAGCTTTCAAGGCATTTTGTGATACAATAATCTTGCTTAAGGAGTTGTATCACATGGAATATTTTACTACAAAAAAGCCTATTTTTCTAGTCCCCTCAGATAAATGTAATGAGGAATTTGAGAAAATTGATAAATTTCTATCTTTTTTAGAAGAAACAGGTGTTTGGAAAATAATTAAAAATGTAAAGTTAAAAAGAAATATGTGTAAAGGTCGAAAAGGTTATGATCCATATAAATTGTTCGCTGTAATAATATATTGTTTTGCAAAGTTCAAAGCATCTTTAAGAGATATAGAAGATAAATGTATTTTTGATATAAGAGTATTATATATTATGGAAAGTAATATACCAGATCATTCAACTTTTGGTAATTTTATTAATGACTATATAGTCCCATATCAATACGAAATATTCACAATTATTGTTAAACATATAATCAAAAAATTTAATTTGATTATTGAAGATGCTTATATTGATGGAAGTAAATTTGAAGCCAATGCTAATAAATATAAATTTGTTTGGAAACCTACTAAATTTCATCAAAAATTGGATATAAAAATAAAAAGTCTATTAAGAAAAATGGGATATATTGATGAAGCTAATAATAAAGATTTAATTAAAACTGATAAATTTAATTCAATATTAAAAGATTATATATATAAGAATAATATTGATATCTATAATTTACCAAGTGGTAAAGGTGTTAGAACTACTAAGGAAATAAAAAATTATAAACTTGCATATCAATATTTAATTAAGCTATTAGAGTATGAAGAGAAAGAACGTATCTGTGGAGAAAATAGAAATTCATATTTTAAAACAGATAAAGATGCAACTGCAATGATGTTGAAAGAGGACTATTATTCTAAACTTAGTCATGATTTTCATGCAGCATATAATGTCCAAGTATTAGTGTCTAACCTATTAATTGTAATGTATGGTGTATATCAAGATAGAGCAGATTACTACACTTTTACACCATTATATGATAACTACTAAATATTACGGAACTTACCCAATAAATGCAGTCGGAGATTCTGGTTATGGAATTTATGCTAATTATAAATATCTTAGAGAACACAACATAGGTAATTACTTGAAGTTTCAACAGTGGAATGGTGAATCTAGTGGTAAAAGGCCGCAACTTTTTTATACGTTTGATGATGGTGTAATATGTTTGAACACTAATATTGGAAAAGAAATAACATTTAAAAACAATTCTGCTCATCAAAGAACTAAAGATACAAAGCTCTATATATTTGAAGGCTGCAATAATTGTAACTATTCATATGTGTGCAAGAAAAAACTGAAAAATAAAGAGGAGAACTTTAGAAAAGTTGAATTGAATCCTGATTATGAGTTATTAAAAGAACAGGCAAGAAATAATTTATTAAGACCAAAGGGAATTGAAATAAGAATAAATAGAAGTATTCAAGTAGAAGGAACATTTGGTCAAATAAAGAACAATATGAATTATGAAAGGATAAGAAGACGAGGTTTAGAAAGCGTTTCTTGTGAAGTAATGCTTATGTGTTTAGGTGTCAATATAAGAAGACTACTTGATTCTTTTGAAGAGAGTAAATTTAAAGATAACTGTTGGGATGTACCTAATAATTTACACAAAGAGGTTTTCCCATATGTAAAGCAAAAAAAAGAAACTGTCAAGAAATCAATTATTTAATTTCCCGACAGCCCCTTTTTTACATCCCAACACTATGTTTTTCTTTTATTTTACTTGTAAATATGTTATAATCTACTGGTAGAAAGAGGGAGTGTTATGGAAAAAATATATGTTTTTGGACATCGTAAACCTGATACAGACTCAGTTAGTGCAGCGATAAGTTATGCTTATTTGAAAAAACAATTAGGTTTTAATGTAGAGGCAAGAGTACTTAGTGCTATTAATAAAGAGACTAAGTATGCTTTAAAATACTTTAAAGTAAAAGAACCTGCCTATTTAAATGATGTTAAATTACAACTTAAAGATGTTAATTATCATAAAGGTTACTTTTTAAATGAAAAGAGATCTATTTTTGATACTTATATCTATATGTTAAATGAAGGTTTAACCGGTGTTCCTATTGTTGATGATAAAGATAAATTTAAAGGAATAGTTACTATTAAAGATTTAGCTCATGCATTTATTGATACAAAAGTAGAGAATCTTGAAACTAGTTATGATAATTTACTTAATGTTTTAAATGCTGAAGAAGTAAATAGAGTTGATGAAGAAATAATTGGTAATATCTTAGCAGCTTCATATCGTAGTACTACCTTTATCAACACTGTTAAATTAAACCGTGATGATATTTTAATAGTAGGAGATAGACATAGTGTTATTGAATATGCTGTTAATTCTGGTGTTAAAATGATTATTCTTTCTGGATATAGTGAAATAAAAGATGAACATATAGAAATAGCTAAGAAAAATGGTGTTAATATCATTAGAAGTAGCTATGACACATATCATATCGCTAAATTAGTTAGTCTATCTAATTATATTAAAACTATGAGAAGAACAACTAAAGATGCCGTTTACTTTGATGAAACTAGCTATGTTGATGATATTTTAGATGTTAATAAGAAATTAAGACATACTAATTATCCTGTAATTAATTCTAAAAATGGCAAATGTCTAGGTCTTTTAAGAATTACTGATTTAGATTCTAAAAATCCTAAGAAAGTAATACTTGTTGATCATAATGAAGAAAAACAAAGTGCTGAAGGACTTAATGAAGCAGAGATTATGGAGATAGTAGATCATCATAACTTAAGTAGTTTATCAACAACTAGTCCTATTAATTTTAGAAATATGGCAGTAGGTTCTAGTAATACTATTATTTACTCTTTATATAAAGAAAGAAATATAAGTATTCCAAAAGAAATTGCTGGTCTTATGTTATCAGGAATTCTATCAGATACTTTAATACTTAAATCACCTACAACAACAGAATTAGATAGAAAAGCCGTAAAAGAATTAGCTCCTATAGCAGAAGTTGATTATGAAGAATATGGACTTAATCTAATTAAAGCAGGTACTTCATTAGAAGGTATGAGTCATGAAGATGTCTTATATAATGACTTTAAATTATATACAGTAGATGATAAGACTTTAGGTATAGGACAGTTCTTTACTACTAATTTTGATGAAATAGAAAAAGAAATGGATGCTTATCTTGATACATTAGATAGAGAAGCTGAAGCCAATAATTACTCTTTAATTGCTTTATATATAACAGATATTATTAAGAATGGATCTTATGTTTTATATAATAGAAAAGCTCTTGATATTATGAGAATGGCTTATGATAGAGAAATTAAAGAAGGAGAATATTTACAAGACTGTGTATCTCGTAAAAAGAATGTCGTACCTGTAATAATGTCTAGTTTTGAAAAATAGTATAGTTTAGTCTATACTTTTTCTTTTGGATATATAAAATACTTAATATATATAGTGTTCACAAATGTCCAATAGATTTTATAATTCTTTCATTTCTCTATATTTAATGATATACTTATTAAAAGAAAAGAGGTTTACTATTATGGATATTATAAATACAATTATTTTAGGAATTATTCAGGGAATTGCTGAGTTTTTACCTATTTCTAGTAGTGCTCATTTAATTATTTTTAGAGATCTATTTGGAATAGGAGCAGATATGTCTACTAAAGTAGCTTTATGCTTTGATTTAGCCCTACATTTAGGTACATTGTTAGCAATAGCAGTCTTCTTCTTTAAAGACTTTTTAAATATGGTTATAAAAGGTTTTACTAAAGGAGTTAAAGATAAAGATGGTAAACTATTTTGGCAAATAGTAGTTGCAACTATTCCTGCTGCTATTGTTGGTGTTTTATTTGAGGAGACAATAGAAAATGCCATTAGAACTAACTACTTATTGATTGCTACTGCCTTAATAGTTATGGGTATTATTATTTATCTAGTAGATAAAAAATGTAAGGAAGAAAAAAATACTAAAGAAATATCATTTAAAGATGCCCTTATCATTGGTTGTTCACAAGTATTTGCTCTAATACCAGGTTTTTCTCGTAGTGGTACAACTATTGCTAGTGCTAGATGTTTAAAAGTAGATAGAGAATCTGCTGCCAAGTTTTCCTTCTATTTATCTGCACCAGTTGTCCTTGGCGCTTGTGTTTTACAATTACTTGATGATGGAGCAGTTACTCTAATTATGGAAAATGCCACAATTTTTATTATAGGTATTATTGTATCATTTATTACAGGTTTAATTTGTATTAAATTTTTATTACAATATCTTAAAAAACATGACTTTAAACTATTTATGATTTATCGAATTATCCTTGCTATAATTGTTATTTTAACAGTAATATTTTAAGGAGGTATAAAGTTATGTTAGATAAATCATTTAAAAGAATATGTGATAGTATTAAAAAAGATGTTAAAGATACACAGTTAGAAATTATGGTAAATGATAATGATAATGATAATGATAATACTAATTTAGTTAATATTTATTATAGAATAGGGAAAACATTTTATAATGAATATAAAGATGATAATGAATTTGTGCACCTAGGTGCAAAATTACCATGGAAACATAATATTACTTGGATGTAAAAAGTAAAAGATGATAGTGATAATCCTTCTATTGGTATTATTTTATGTTCTAGTAAGAGCAACAAAATAGTAGATTATACTTTAAAATATATTAATAAACCACTAGGAGTTAGAGAATATAAAATATTTAATGAACTTCCTAATAACTTATTAAAAGATTTTCCAACATATGATGAATTAAATATCTTTATGGATTTAGATGAGGGGTGATAACTTATGCATAATAGTCTTGCTTTATTTATAACTTTTCTATTAGGATTTTTTATCATTATAGGAGTTATAATAGCATTCTTTTTAAAGAAACAAAAAAAAGTTTTAGATTTTATCTTTGCTTTAGCTTTATCTTTATTAGTTATGTTAATTGTTTTTGATTTACTAGGAGAAATAATAGAACATTTAGGAATTAGAAGAATTTATTTATTCCTATTATTTAGTATGTTAGGATTACTGATCTTTAAAATATTAGATGATTTTATTCCTGAACATGAAGACCATAAAATGACTAAGAAAGAAGAGGAAAAAAATTATGTTCATATTGGTTTTTTAACCACTATTGCTTTAATTATTCATAATATTGTTGAAGGAATGGCAATTTACTTAACAACTTGTAATGATATTAATACTGGTATTATGATGAGTATAGGTATTGGTCTACATAATATTCCTTTAGGAATTATTGTTACTACAACCCTAAAGATGAGTGATACAAAATTATCTAAATATATTCTTTGTATAGGTAGCCTTTTTATCTCTAGTTTTGTTGGAGGTTTAATTCCTTATTTATTAGAAGTAAATGCTGTTAATGATACTATAATAGGATCACTATTATCTCTTACTTTAGGAATGCTTTTATATATAATTATTTTTGAATTATTACCTAAAGTAAAGAAAACCAAACATAAAAATATAACAATTATAGGCTTACTTTCAGGAGTTATTATTTTAGGAATAGGATTTATTATAGGATAGAGGTTAATATGACTAAGCTTTGTTATTTGTTTATTTTATTTATGATTTATTCATTCATTGGTTATTTAGTTGAAATAATTAATTGTAGTATAATAGAAAGAAAAATTGTTTTAAATAGAGGCTTCTTCTTAGGACCTTATTTACCGATTTATGGTATTTCTTGCCTTTTAATGGGAACATTCCTATTAAAATACAAAAATGATTTCTTTACAGTCTTCATTATGAGTGCCTTTATTTGTACAACCGTTGAATTTATTACAAGTTATGTAATGGAGAAAATCTTTAAAGCAAGATGGTGGGATTATAGTGATCATCGCTTTAATCTTGAAGGAAGAGTATGTCTTTTTAATGCCTTCTTATTTGGTCTTGGTGGCCTTGCTTTTGTCTATTTAGTAAATCCTTTTGTTACTAATTTTTTAAACAGCTTAAATCCAAGTACTATTAGAATTATTGGAATTATTTTAATAATCATCTTTTTAGCAGATGCTATAATTACAATTAGAACCCTTTGCCAAGTAAAAATAGAAACTATTAAATTTAAAAGTAAAGATATCACCTTAGAAGTTACTAAACTAATAAGAGATGAACTTAAGAAAAAACGAGAAATTCGTCACAATTTCTTTATTCGTCATATGTTAAATGCCTTTCCTAAGATTAAGGTTAATGATTATAATAATCCTCTTAGTAGACTAAAACGCTATAACCAAAAATTAAAAAAGAAATAACTAAATTATGATATAATGAGAAAGAGGGATAGAAATGGAAATAAATAGAGATATAAATAAATATATATTTAGAAGTTATGATATTAGAGGTGTTGTTCCAACAGACATTAATGCTAATGTCGCTTATACAATTGGAAGAGCTTTCGGTAGTAAATTACATGATTTAGGTAAAGATAAATGTGTAGTTGGTCATGATAATAGAATATCATCTCCTAATTTACATCAAGCTTTATTACAAGGTCTAATAGAATCAGGACTTACTGTTTATGATTTAGGTTTAACAACAACTCCAATGTATTATTTTGGTTGTATTGATCTAAAAATAGATGCAGGTATTATGATAACTGCAAGTCATAATCCTAAAGATGAAAATGGTTTTAAATTTGCTTTTAGCAATTATCAAAATGCTAAAGGAAAAGAAATCGAAGATTTTTATAACTATATTAAAGAAAATACCTTTCATGAAGGTGTTGGTTCCATTATTAAAAAAGATGTTAAAGATAATTATATAAAAGCTTTATTAGATAATATAAAACTAGGTAAAAGAAAAGTAAAAGTAGTTCTTGATCCTGGTAATGGTACAACTGCTGTTATTTTAGATGATATCTTTAAAAATCTAGATGTTACTTATAAAATCATTAACAAAGAAAGCGATGGCACATTCCCTAATCATCATCCGGATCCATCGATTGAAAGTAATTTATCAGAATTAAAAGATGTTGTTAAAGAAACTAATGCCGATGTTGGTCTTGCTTTTGATGGTGATGGTGATCGAGTAGGAGTTATTTCTAATCTAGGTAACTTTATTCCTATTGATTATTATATGATTATTATAATTAGAGATATTATTAATAAAGTAAGTAATAAAACTTTTCTTTACGATGTTAAATGTAGTAAGAGTTTAGAAGATGAGATTATTAAACTAGGAGGAACTCCTTATTGCTATAGAACAGGTAATTCTTATACAAAAGCAAAAGTTAAAGAACTAGATCTTGCTTTTGGCGGTGAATTATCAGGACACGTTTATTTTAGAGATAAATTCTTAGGCTTTGATAGTGGTATTTATGCTGCTATTAGACTAATAGAGATTTTATCTAATACTAATAAGACAGTTGAAGAATTATTAGATGGAATTAATCGTTATTATCAAACACCTGAAATGAAATATAAATCTACTGATGAGATGAAAAATACTGTTGTTGAAGAAATAAAAAAATACTGTGAAGAGAAAAAATATAATATAAATACTATCGATGGTGTAAGAGTAACTTTTGAATATGGTTGGGCTTCAGTTAGAGCTAGTAATACAGGACCTAATTTAACAGCAAGATATGAAGCGACAACTGAAGAGTTACTTGAAAAGATTAAAAATGAATTTGAGACTTTAATCACAAAATATAATAATTAATATTTTATTCTTAAAAGCATATCTATATATTAGGAAGGATGACTTATATGAAAGTAGTTATTACAGCAGGAGGAACTGGGGGTCATATATTTCCCGCTTTAGCGGTTATTGAAAAAATAAAAGAACATGGTGATAATCAAATATTATATATCGGTTCTAAAGATAGAATGGAGAAAGATTTAATTCCTAAAGAAGGAATACCTTATAAAGGAATTGAAATGAAAGGATTAGATAGAAAACATCTTTTAAAAAACTTTAAAGTCTTAAAAATCTATTATAATGCCTATAAAGAAGCGAAAGAAGAACTTCTAAGGTTTAAACCTGATATTGTAATTGGTTTTGGAGGCTATATTTCTGCCCCAGTTATATATGCTGCTTATAAACTTAATATAAAAACAATAATTCATGAACAAAATTCTATTCCTGGTGTTTCTAATAAATTCTTATCAAGATATGCTTCTAAAGTATTAATTTCTCTTGAAGAAAGTAGATCTTATTTTCCTTCTAATAAAACTATATATACAGGTAATCCTCGTAGTGAACAAATAATTAAAATAAAAAAAGAAACAAAAGCTAGTTTAGGCTTTAAAAATGACTTACCACTTGTTATAATTGTTATGGGTTCTTTAGGATCCTTAACGATGACTAAGAAAATTAAAGAATTAATACCTTCTTTTAAAAATAAAAAATACCAAGTTCTATTAATTACAGGTAATAATTATTATCAAGATTATCAAGATATTAAAATACCTAGTAATGTTAAATTAAAACCGTTTCTTAACAATCTACTAGCATATATGAAAGATGCTACCTTAATGGTAACAAGAAGTGGTGCTAGTACTATCGCTGAAATTACTAGTATTGGCCTACCTGCTATTATGGTACCTAGTCCTTATGTGACTAACGATCATCAAACGAAAAATGCTATGACCTTAGAAAATATTGGTGGTTGTGTTATTTTAAAAGAAGAAGATTTTTCTAAAGAAACATTAATTCCACTTATAGATAAATTAGTTTTTGATAATGATAAATTAAAAAAGATGAAAGATGCTCTTCTTAAAAGAGGTGTTAATGATAGTGCGACGAGGATATATAATGAGATTATAAAGTTAGTAAGGGATGATGATAATGCATGAGTTCTTAGAAGAAGTTAATGCTAATAATATTGGAAAAGTATTAAAAGATGTTTTTATTAGTAAATATACTACCTATAAAGTAGGAGGCTTAGTAAGAGCGATAATAATACCTAAAAATATAGATAAACTTGTAATATTATGTAAATTAATAAAAAAATATAATATTAAATATAAAGTTCTAGGTAATGGAAGTAATCTATTATTTAGTGATAAAACTTATGAAGGTGTTTTAATTAAATTAGATGAATTTAATAAAATAGAAATTTCTGGAACAAAGATAATTTGTGGAGCAGGAGCTTCCTTAATGAAAGTTGCAAGAGAATCAATAAAAAAATCTCTTGCTGGCTTAGAATTTGCAACCGGTATACCTGGTACTATTGGTGGTGCTGTTTATATGAATGCCGGTGCTTATAAAAGTGATATGGGTTATGTTACTAGAAGTGTTAAAGTTTTAACTGATGATTTACGTATTATAACTTTAACTAATGAAGAGATGGATTTCCATTATCGTAGTAGTTTCTTACAAACTCATAAAGATTATATTTGTCTTGAAGCAACCTTAAAACTAGAAAAAGGAGATAGAGCAGCTTTAGAAGAAGTAGTTAAAGATAGACGAAATCGTCGTCTTAAAACCCAACCTTTAAACTATCCTAGTGCTGGTAGTGTCTTTAGAAATCCCCCTGATAATTTACCAGCAGGAAAACTAATAGAAGACTTAGGACTTAAAGGGGTAACTAAAGGAGGAGCTGAAGTTAGTAATATTCATGCTAACTTTATTATAAATAAAAATGAAGCTAGTGCTAAAGATATTCATGACTTAATTATTTTTATTCACGATGCAGTCTTAGAACACTATAAAATTGATTTAAAAGTAGAACAAGAATTTGTTAATTGGGAGTAGGGTATGACTAAAGTAATAAAAAAGAAAAAATTGCGGTTGTTGCCTTTTTTAATATTTATTGTTAGTATAGCAATAATAGTTTTTATAGTCCTTGTTATATTAGATACGAAAGTTAAAAACATTATTATTACAGGTAATGAAGTTTTAACAGATGATGAGATTATTAAAAAAGCAGGACTTTACAGCTATCCTAGTTTTTATAAAAATCTTAGCAATACTATTGAAAATGATATTAAAATAAATAAATTAGTTAAAAGTGTTGATGTTAATAAGAAATTTTATCATATTATAGAGATAAATATTGAAGAATATGAAATTCTTTATAAAAAAGAACAAGATGGTAAATATGTTTTAGAAAATGGAGAAGAGATTACTTTAGAACAAGAAGTAGATTACTTAATACCTCGTTTAATTAATGAAATACCATCTAATAAGATGAAAAGCTTTATTAAATACTTTAAACGTATTGATAAAAATATTAGAGAAAAAATTAGCGAAATAAAATATGAACCTAATGATTATGATAAAGATCGCTTTTTACTATATATGGATGATGGTAACAGTGTTTATTTAACAATTACTAAGTTTGAAAGATTAAACTATTATAATGATGTTTTACCACAACTAGATGGGAAAAAAGGTATTCTTTATTTAGATTCAGGTAATCATTTTCAAATTATGCAAAGTTAGATAGGAGTAAATAATGAAAAAGATTGAGACCTTAATTAAAAGTTCAGATACTAATAAATTAAAAAGTTATTATGGAGAAGCTTTACAAGATAAAGAGTTTAAAGATTATTTAGATTCTTTTGATATTAAAGAAGATACAATTATTAAATATACATCTATGTTAGAAGATAGTTTTAAAGAAAAAAAGAACTGTCTTAATTGTTCTTCCCTAAAAAAGTGTCCTAATATTTTAAAAGGTCATGTCTTAACAGCATATAAAGATCAACAAGAACTTAGTTTTTCTTGTGTTCCTTGTAAAAGACTAGAAAAAGAAAGAGAAAGCTATGCTTATAAGAAAAATATAACTTGTTTTGATTTACCTAAAGAAATTAGTGATGCTTCTTTTTCTTTAGCTTATCGTGATGATAATAAGAGACTACCAATATTTAAATACTTTATGGAGTTTATAAATGATTACACTAATAATAAATATCATAAAGCTCTTTACTTAAGTGGTTCTTTTGGAAGTGGTAAAACTTATTTAATTGCTGCATTATTTAATGAGTTAGCTAAAAAAGGTTATAGTTCCTGTTTAGTATATTATCCTGAATTATTAAGAGGCTTAAAATCATCTTTTGGAAGTGATTATGAAGAAAGATTTAACTTTATTAAAACAGTTCCCTTACTATTATTAGATGATATAGGAGCTGAAAATACAACTGCTTGGAGTAGAGATGAAGTTTTAGGGCCATTATTACAATATCGTATGGAAGAAGAATTACCTACCTTTTTTACTTCTAATTTAACACTTAACGAATTAGAAAGTGCTCTTAGTATTACAAATGGTGGAGTAGATAAAATAAAAGCGAAAAGAATTGTTGAGCGAATTAAACAATTGACAGTTCCTTTAGAATTAATTAGTAAAAATAGAAGAAATTAAAGTTATGATTTGCTCGTAACTTTAATTAATTTGCTATTAACTTTTAAATCTTTAGCACTGTTTGCAGGTAATAAATAAATATAATAAGCTTTAAATCTTGGTCTAATAAATTTTTCACTTTTCATATTAAGATAAATTGCTAGGATATTATCTTCTTTATCAGTTACAACAATATCAAGCCTTTGACAAGCGAAATAAGTATTTATCATATGCTTTTTAGGATAACATAAGCCCTTTTTAATTGGTTTTAAATAAAATCTAAAACCTTTAAGACGTTCTTTAAAACTTGTTAATATTTCTATTTCTATTTTTTTATTTCCAACTTTAATATAATTTTTCATTTCTAACACCTTTTCCCTATAATAACATTATTTTTTCATTAAAACAATTAAAATATCTAAAAAAGATATTGACGAACAAATATTCTATATGATAGACTTTAAATAGTGATACTTTATTATTTTGTTTTGAAGTAATACTATTAAAATTATATAATATTTGCTATAATATACTTGTTTTTTAACAGATTTTAATGCTAGTAGCATAAATAGTATATTTGTGGTATTATATTTTAGAAAGAAAGGAAGGATAATTATGAGTGGACATTCAAAATGGGCTACTATTCATAGAAAGAAAGGATTAATAGATGCAGCAAGGGGTAAAGTCTTTCAAAAGCTTGCTAAAGAATTATATGTTGCTGCTAAAAGTGGAACTCCTGATCCTGATAGTAATGCTGCGTTAAGATTAGTGGTTGAAAAAGCGAAAGCTGCCAATATGCCTAAAGATAATATAAGTAAAGCAATTGAGAAAGCTAAAGGAGCAAGTGAAGGAGAAAATTATGAAACTATTCGTTATGAAGGTTATGGACCAGGTGGAGTTGCTATTATGGTAGATTGTCTTACTGATAATCGTAATAGAACAGCATCAGCAGTACGTAGTACTTTTACAAAACGAGGTGGTAATTTAGGAACTGATGGCTCTGTTAGTTATATTTTTGAAAGAAAAGGAATTATTGTTATACCTAGTGATTATAATGAAGATGATGTTATGTTAACATCATTAGATGCTGGAGCTTTAGATATGGAAAAAAATGATGATACATATTTGATTACAACACCTAGTGATAAATTCATTGCTGTAAAAGAAGCTTTAGTGGCCTTGGGTGTTAAAGAGTTTTTAACTAGTGAAGTTACTTTTGTTCCTAATAATGAAATTACTCTTGATGAAGAAGCAAAAGAAAAAGTCTATAATCTAGTAGAAGCTTTAGAAGAAATTGATGATGTTTCTGATGTTTATCATAATATGAAAGAGGACTAATTATGTATAATTATATGATTGGAAAAGTAACAGAGATAGTATCTAATGCCATAGTAGTAGAAAATAATGGAATAGGTTACTTAATCAATACGCCAAATCCTTTTGCTTTCGAAGAAGGAAAAGACTATAAAGTATATCTTTATCAACAAATAAAAGAAGATGAACATAGTCTTTTTGGCTTTAAAACTAAAGAAGAAAAAGAGCTTTTCTTAAAACTTATCAGTGTTAAAGGTCTTGGACCAAAGATGGCTTTACCTATTATTGCTACAGGTTCTATTAGTGGTATTAGTGATGCTATTAATAGAGAAAATATTTTATATTTAAAGAAATTTCCTAAAATAGGTGAAAAACTTGCTAAACAGATGATTCTTGACTTAAAAGGAAAATTAACAGTGATAGAAGGAGAAGATACCTCAGTTGATAGTAGTGAAGAATTAAAAGAAGTATTACTTGGTCTTGGTTATAAAGATAAAGAAATTAAAAATGTAATCTTGAAAGTAAATAGAGAATTACCAATTGAAGAACAAGTTAAAGAAGCTTTAAAACTCTTCTTAAAATAGGAGGACATTATGGAGGAGAGAGTTGTTACAGGGGAAGAATTAAAAGATGATTTAGTTTTAGATAATACAATACGTCCTGAAGTTTTAGATGAATATATTGGTCAAAGTGAAGTAAAAGAAAATATTAGAGTATTTATCGAAGCTAGTAAGATTAGAAAAGAAGTATTAGACCATGTTTTATTATATGGTCCACCAGGACTTGGAAAAACAACTTTAGCTTATATTATTGCAAGAGAGCTTGGGGTTAATATTAAAACAGCAAGTGGACCTTCTATTGAAAAAAGTGGTGATTTAGCAGCGATATTATCAACATTAGAGCCAGGGGATGTCTTATTTATCGATGAGATTCATAGAATGCCAAGATTTATCGAAGAAATACTATATCCAGCGATGGAAGACTTTACTTTAGATATAATAATTGGTGGAGAAGGAAGTTCTCGTAGTATTAAAATAGACTTACCGCCCTTTACTCTTGTAGGAGCGACCACAAGAGCAGGTGACTTATCTAGTCCTTTAAGGGATCGTTTTGGTATTATCGCTAAGTTAAAATTTTATACAGAAGATGAATTAAAAGATATTATCAAAAGAACAAGTAGAGTTTTAGAAATGCCAATATTAGATGATGCAGCTTTAGAACTTGCAAGAAGAAGTAGAGGAACACCAAGAATTGCTAACCGCCTTTTTAAACGTGTTAGAGACTTTGCTCTTGTAGATGGAAAAGAAGAAATAGATATCGAATCTATGGATAAAGCTCTAGATAGATTAAAAGTTGATAAAAAAGGACTTGATGAGACCGATCATCAACTATTAAGAGCGGTTATTGAAAGATTTAATGGGGGACCTGTAGGAATAGAGGCCTTAGCATCTTCAATTGGTGAAGAAACATCAACGATTGAAGATGTTGTTGAACCGTATTTACTACAAGAAGGATATTTAAAAAGAACAAGTCGTGGCCGAATGGTTACAGATCTTGCTTACAAACATTTAAATATTCCTTATCAAAGCGGCTTATTCGCTAGTGATTTATATGGGGGAGATAATAATGAAAGTTGAAGATTTTGATTATGATTTAG
This sequence comes from uncultured bacterium, assembly GCA_949284575.1. GTDB lineage: Bacteria > Bacillota_I > Bacilli_A > RF39 > UBA660 > Onthousia. The sequence goes on along the minus strand of CASDWO010000060.1, from coordinate 6,306 downwards.
ATGAAGAATTAATTGCCCAAACACCACTTGAAAATCGTGATCAATCTAGATTAATGGTAGTAGATAGAGAAAAAGAAGAAATATCACATAAACATTTTTATGATATTTTAGATTATCTTGAAAAAGGAGATACCTTAGTTTTAAATAATACTAAAGTATTACCAGCAAGACTTATAGGTACTAAAGAAGAAACAAAAGCTGTTATTGAAGTCTTAATATTAAAAGATCTTAGTAATAAAACTATTGAAGCTTTAGTAAAACCGGCAAGAAGAATTCATGTAGGTGATGTTGTATCCTTTGGAGATGGTTTATTAAAACTAAAATGCACCTCCATAAAAGATGAAGGAATTAGAGAGTTTGAAGCTATATATGAGGGAATCTTTTATGAAATACTAGATAAATTAGGAACAATGCCTCTACCACCTTATATTCATAAAAAATTAGAAGATAAAAATAGATATCAAACAGTTTATGCTAAAGAAGTAGGTAGTGCTGCTGCTCCTACAGCAGGCTTACATTTTACTAAAGAATTACTTGCTAAAATAGAATCTAAAGGTATAAATATTGCTTATATAACATTACATGTTGGTCTTGGTACTTTTAGACCTGTTAAAGTAGAAAAAATTGAAGATCATAATATGCATAGTGAGTTTTATATCCTTAGTAAAGAAACAGCAGATCTTTTAAATAAGACAAGAGAAAATAATAAAAAAATAATTGCGGTTGGGACAACTTCCGTTAGAACATTAGAAACAGTTTATCGAAAATATGGTACTTTTAAAGAAAGTAGTGGGTTTACAAATATCTTTATCTATCCGCCACAAAAAATTAAAAGTATCGATTGCCTTATTACAAATTTTCATTTACCTAAATCAACATTAATTATGTTAGTATCAGCTTTGGCTGGTAAAGATTTAATACTAAAAGCTTATAAAATCGCTGTTCATGATAAATATAGGTTCTTTTCTTTTGGTGATGCTATGTTTATAAAATAATTATGGGAAAAATAGTTTTAGAAAAATATACAATAGAAGTTTTAAAAGAACTACCAAAAGATATAAAAATAGTAGTTTTAGGAGATATTCATCAAGATAGTAGAACTTTATATGATTTATCTTATCGAGATAAAAAAATAAAACTCTATAAAGAATTATTAGAGCAAGTTGCAAGAATTAATCCTGATTATATTGCAATTATAGGGGATTTGATTGAAAAAGAAAATTTTGATAATAAGCTTTTAACAGATTTAATTATAGAACTAGCAGGTATTGCAAGAACAGTAGTATGTCAAGGTAATCATGAGAAAAAATTAGAATCTAAGGGCTATTCCTTAAACTGGTTTGATGAATTAAATGATTTTAATGATGTCTATGCTTTAGAAAATGAACTAATATCCTTTAAAGATATTACCTTTACAACCTTTTCTCCAAGACTTGAAAGTTATGAACCATGGAATTTTAAATATCGTGATCAATACTTATTAGAAGACTATAGAAAAGCTAGCTTTGATAAAGAAGGAAGTAAAGATAAAATTGAGGTCTTATTAACACATTCTCCTTATAATGTTTTAGAAGGGAAAATAAAAGATCTTATTACTAATAGATATGATTTAGTTTTAACTAGTCATGTTCATAATGGAATTGTTCCTGATTCTTTAGAGAAAATTATTAAAAGACGAGGTTTTGTTGCACCTTATAATATGCCTTTACCAAAATATTGCCGGGGGGTATATGAATTAGATACTACTAAAGTATTAATTAATAAAGGTTTTAGAAAACTATCAAAAGAGTTTAATATTTATAATACTTTAGATAGTTTTTATAATCATCATATCCAAGAAGTAGTTTTAACTAAAAAAAGAAGTTGAAAAAAGCTTATGGATAAGATATAATAAGCGTATTGGAGGAATTTAGATGGAAAAAAAAGAAAATAAAAATAAGAAAAACTATCATACAGTAGAAATAAAAATAGAAGGAAAAGAATGGACTGATGCAGTTTCTAAAGCATTTAAAACAAAAGTAAATAAAGTTAATGTTGACGGTTTTAGAAAAGGTAAATGTCCTAAGAATATTTATGATAAAAAATTTGGACAAGATTATTTAATAGATGCTGCTGATTTAGTATTACAAGATGCTTATACTAAAGCATTAAAAGAAAATAATTTAATACCAGTAGTACAACCTACACCTAATTTAAAAAGTCTTGATGAAAAGAGCGTTGTATTTTCTTTTGATATTATTACTAAACCAGAAGTTAAAGTTAATAAATATAGAGATTTAGGAGTTAAACCTAATGAGGTTAAAGTAACAAAAGAAGAAATAGATCATGAAATAGAACATTTACTAGAGCGTTATGAAGAATTAGTTAATAAAGGTGATAATGCTACTTTAGAAAATGGTGATGTTGCTATTATTGATTTTGAAGGCTTTAAAGATGGCGTTCCTTTTGAAGGGGGAAAAGGTGAGAACTATTCTTTAGAAATTGGTAGTAATACCTTTATTCCAGGTTTTGAAGAACAATTAATTGGAATGAAAGCTGAAGAAGAAAAAGAAATTAAAGTAACTTTCCCAGAAGATTATGCTAGTAGTGAATTAAAAGGAAAAGAAACTACATTTAAAGTAAAAGTTCATGAGATTAAAACTAAAGAAAAAAGAGAACTAGATGAAGATTTCTTCTTTGATCTTGGTATTGAAGGAGTTAATGATGAAGCAAGTCTTAGAAAAGAAATAGAAGCTAATATTAAAGCTAATAAAGACTTAGAAGAAGAAAATAAATATATTGATAGATTACTAGAAGCTATCGCTAAAAATGTAGAAGTTGATATTCCTGAAGAAATGGTTAATGAAGAAATAGAAAGACTATTTAGAAGAACAGAGCAACAATTAGCAATGCAAGGTATTAGTTTAGATCTATATTATCAAGTTACTAAATCTAAAGAAGAAGATTTAAAAAATCAATTAGAAAAAGAAGCTTATCAAAATGTTTTATATCGCTTAATGCTTGAAGAAATTATGAATATGGAAAAGATTGAAGTAACAGAAAGTGATGCTATGGAAGAAGCTAAGAGACTTGCTGAAAGATACCAAATGGAACTTGATCAGTTCTTAAATGAATTTGGTGGTATTGAAATGGTAGAATATGATCTAGAAATGCGTAAAACTATTGAATTATTAAAAGAATTAAATAAATAGTTGCTAGATTTTAAAATCTTTGATAAAATTACTAAAGGAAAAAGGAGGGATAATAATGGCAAAGAAGCTTGGACATAGACAAAAGAAGACTTTTGTATGCTCAGTTTGTGGAAATGAAAATTATCGTGAAGAGAAAAATGTAAATAATACTCCAGGAAGAATGGAAATTAGTAAGTATTGTAAATTCTGTGGTAAACATACTACTCATAAAGAGAAAAAATAATAATTAACAGTCATTAAAATGACTGTTTTAAGTCTATGAGAGGAGGAGTAATAAAAATGGTTAATTCAAATGATTTTAAACCAGGTATGACTATTCAGTATGAAGGAGGAATCTTTACTATAATTGAAAGTCAACACGTTAAACCTGGAAAAGGGGCAGCAATTGTTAAAGCTAAGATGAAGAATTTAAGAACTGGTTCTATTGTTGAGAAAACTTTTAATGCTGGAGTTAAAGTAGAAACAGCACATATTGATAAAAAGAATATGCAATTCCTTTATAATATGGGAGATACTTATTACTTTATGAGTATGGCTGATTATGAACAAATAGAACTTGATAAGAATGTCATAGGAGACGATGCTAAATTTTTAAAAGAAAACTTAGAAGTTGAAATTACTTTCTTTGAAGGAGAAATGTTAGGAATATCTTTACCTGATAAAGTAGTTATGAAAGTAGTTAAAACAGAAGATGCTGTTAAAGGAAATACTTCTAGTGGGGCAATGAAAAATGCTGAACTTGAAACTGGTATGTCTATTCAAGTACCATTATTTATTAAACAAGATGAAGATATCTTAGTTAGTACTAAAGATGGTAAATATGTATCTCGTGCTTAATTAATTGTAAAACAGTAACTAATCAGTTATTGTTTTTTTATTGTAATTAATGATTTTTTATGATAATATTTTAATAGATAATAAGTAAGGAGCATAAGATATGGATGAAAGATTAAAGAAAGTAACAACAATAGCAGTTGGAGTTTTAATATTTGTTATATTGTTAATATTAGTAAGTTATGCTTTCTTTTCAACAAGATTAGAAGGACAAGAACAAATAGTAAAAGTAGGAGATCTAGATTTAATATTAAATGAAACAAGTGAAGGAATAACTTTAGATAAAGCAATAGGGCTAAGTGATGAAGATGGGATGAAGTTATCCCCATCAACTTTTGAATTAAAAAATAATAGTGGTACAGCAGTAGATTATATAATCTATTTAGATGATAATACTATAAATGAAACAGATACAAGAATAGATGATAAGTATTTAAAATATAATCTAAATAAAAATGGTACTAATATGGGAGCAACATTATTAACAGCAGCAGGAAGTAATTCAAATAGAGTAATAGATAGTGGAACCATAGAAGCGAAAGGAACAAATACTTATAGTCTAAATCTATGGATAACAAATGAGGTAGATGGAAACTATTCTAATCAAGTATTTAGTGGAAAATTAAGAGTAGAAGTAAGTCAAGAAAATAAAAATAAACCAAATGCTCCAGTATTAGATGATGGTATGATAGCAGTGTCATATAATGGAACAGAGTGGGTAAAAGCAGATACATCAAATGAAGACTGGTATAACTATGATTTAGGAGAATGGGCTAATGCAGTCACTGTATCATCAACAACAAGAGATACATATTTAAATGCCGATGTTGGAACAATAATATCAATGAATGATATAGAAACAATGTGGGTATGGATCCCAAGATATAGTTACACAATAGGTAGTGAGGATGGTACTAATTATTATGGAAAACAAGGAACATTTTTAGATACAACACCTACCAAAGTTTTACCAGGAGAGATAGATGTTAAATTTGTATCAACTGATATAAAAGATAGAGGAACAGCCAAGTATATAGTAAGCGAAGGAATAAGTAATGATAATTGGTATACGCCTGATGGTTTTACATTTGGCACTGAAGAACTTTCTGGAATATGGGTAGGAAAATTTGAAACTAGTAGTAGTAATCCAAGTGCAACTGATGGAGGAGATAATACAACAAAATTAGATCCAATGATAAAGCCAAATGTTACAAGTTGGAGAAGTATAATTATAAGTAATATCTATGCAGTATCTCAAAAGATGAATGATGAAGACAATAGATATGGATTTACTTCAAATGTAGATACTCATATGATGAAAAATAGTGAATGGGCTATAGTTGCATATTTATCACAAAGTAGATATGGGAAACTAGGAAACACTAATTTTACAGGTGCAAATAAAGAGATATATCAAAATAAAAGTGATCAGTTTATAACAGGATGTAGTTATGGCAGTCCAAGTAATGGAAATACCGATTATGGCTGTCAATATCAATATAATACAGATATAAATGGAACAGGAGCATCAGCCACAGGAAATATCTATGGAATATATGATATGTCAGGAGGAGCATGGGAATATGTAATGGCTGACTATAATGATACTATAGTAAATAGTGAATGCTTAGGGCATAGTTTATCAGAAACTAATGGGTGGTATAATGATGCACAAACCTTTGTTAACACAGGACTTCCATGGCTGTTACGTGGTGGTTACTATAGTGTTGATTCTAATGCTGGTGTATTTCTCTTTCAAAGTGGTGATGCTACTAACATGAATGGTTCATTCCGTCTAGTCATAAGTTCAAACACCTAAAATGAAAAGTATTAATTTCTTTAATCTAAAATATTATAGACTTAAAAATTAAATATTCATTTAATAGAGTATTAATTTTTAAGTCTTTTTTCTTTAGAACTAGTAATAACAACAATTTACATTATTTTTATCTTTATGTTAAAGTTAAATTACTTTTCGAAAAGTAATAATTATTTAAAGGAGAAAATTAATGGAAAAAGAGAAAAAATTTATAAGTTTAATGTCCGATTCAGTATTTAAGTATATGTTTAAGAATGAAAGATTTCATTCATTTTTTAGACGAGTTATCAAATATGCTGTTGATGTTGATATAGAAGGATATACTTTATATGATAATGAATTAAATAGTGGAAATAAAATAAAAGATTATAGATTAGATATACTACTAAAAAAAGGTAATGATTTAATATCAATAGAAATGAATAAAGATCCAAGTACTTCAACCTTAATAAAAAATCATTC
>CASDWO010000059.1 GCA_949284575.1 uncultured bacterium | reverse complement strand
TCATTTGCATATTTCTTTATTTCTTCCTGTAATTTTTCCTCTTCCTTTTTACTTCTTTTTTTCATTACTACATCCTTTCTTATTCTGTAGTAATAATTATATCAGATTTTCTTTGCGAAGAAATTTACTCTTTTTTGCTGATATATTAAAGATATTTTGCATTTTCAATAACTATATGATAGAATCAAGACAACATGAGGTGCTCTTTATGGAAGAAATTTTAGCTTTACTAAAAAATAAAGAAATAGAATTTAAATTAATTAAACATAAACAAGTCTATACAATGAAAGATGTTATTGATATTTCTTTAGAAAAATATGGTTGTATCCCTAAAAATCTTTTTCTTAAAGATAAACATAATTATTATTTAATAACTTGCCAAAGTGATAAAAAAATTAATTTAAAAGAATTAGCATTATTATTAAATAGTAAAAATCTTACTTTCGCTAATACTTTTGAACTAAATTATTATTTAAATGTAGAAAAAGGCTCTGTTTCCCCTTTAGGTCTTATCTATGATCAAGAAAAGAAAGTTACTTTTATCTTAGATAAAGATCTATTAAAAGAAAAAAGATTAGGCTGCCATCCTAATCAAAATAATATGACTATATTTTTAAAAATCTCTGACCTCATTAAAATAATAAAAAATCATGGTACTAAAATAATTTATATTAAAATATAAAATTAAGCGAGGAATTAATTATGAATACAATTAAAAGTCTTTTAGAAGAAAAATTAACTAAAATTAAACAAAATCTAGATGATAATAGAGAATCAAAAAAAGATTTTGAAGAATTAATAGAATTATTTAATATTCCAATTAATATAGAAAATAAAGCTAATTACTTAATTGTTAATTTAGATCCTATAAAATTAGAATTTACTTTATATGATATTTTTAATGATACAATTTATACTTCTAATTTTACTAATCAAATAGAATCATTAAAATTAAAAGAAAATGATATTAAATATCTTAAGGTAACAAAAAAAGATAAAAATACTATTAGAAAATATACTTATAATGCCTATAAAACTACTCCTTTAATAGTAAACTATACTTTTATTGAAGATAAATATAAAATTAACTTTGAAAGAATTAATAACAATATCCTTAATGAAGAAATCCCAAACAAACATCTAACAGTAACTTATTATAAAAAAATCAATGACAAAGATATACTTTTAGGAACAGAAATAGCAAGAAAATATCAAATAGATAATAATTTTGAACTATATCACCAAGTTATAGATTACAAAACTGAAAGACCTCATAATAGCTTTTGGTTTATTGATTCAAACAATATTACTTATGGAATTAATAAATCCAAAAATAAAGACAGTAATATTAATTTAAGCGGTATCTGTTTTAGAAAAACACCACTTAACTTAAAAAGATATCACCCTTGTACTCTTAATCTAGATAAGTTTCAAGAACTAAAGAAAACAAGAAATATCTCTAGTTTACTTTTTAATGGAGTAAGCGATGATAATGAATATTTATTAGAAATATATAAAGATAAAAATAGATTCTTATTAAAATATAGTATTACTGATAATAAAATAAATATTACAAGTGATTATAAAATGATTCTCCCTATAAAAGAAGAAAAAGAAATCACTATAACAGAAATAGATTATATTATTTTCCTATTAAAAGCAAAGTTTAACGATCAATTTACTAATCTTGTTATCTATGAATTAACCACATTTAAAACTTTAACTAACTTAAAACAAATAGAAACAATATTTAATGCAAACACTTTATTAGATCTTGATCTTCAAAAATTAGAAGCATATCTTTCATTAAACAAAAATCACTATTTATCTTTAATAAAGTCCAATATTACTGATACATTAAAAGATAATAATAAAAGCCCTCATAAATAAGGACTAAAAATCACTATGGTGTCCATGACTGGAATCGAACCAGCGACCTCTTCCTTCGGAGGGAAACGCTCTATCCTACTGAGCTACATGGACATAGATTCATTATAACAAATTATTATAGATTTGACAATTTTAAAACCCCACTATTCTTCTAGTGAGGTTTTATTTATTATAGCTGTATAATTATATTTTTAAATAGTTACACCCATTAATTTACTCATAATAACTAACAAATTATTTTGAATTGTAGTCATATCAGCATCAGTTAAAAGTGATGAGCTTACACTATTAGTAGTATCAATATTACCAAAATCTGCTACTCCATCAGTCGTAGTATTAGAATCATTAAGCGTTATTAAGTCAATAGTTGTATCTCCTCCAATAATACTTAATTTAAAATCAGTCTTACCTACATTACTATTGTTAGTACTATTTAATTCAAAAGATAATTTTGTGTTAGTATCAATAGTAAGCCCCATATTTAAAATAAGACTACCTCTACTTAATATTAATTGACCTAAATTAACATTATTTGTTGTTAAGTCTACTGTTAGCATAGAATCACTACTATTAATATCTCCTTTAAATACTTCTTCACCATCATTTAATAAGACTATACTCTTATTAGAGCCATCATTATAAGTTATAACAGATTCTTGATTATTTTCTGTAATACCAAAATCATACTTAATAATATTTTTTCCATCTAAATAAATACTATATATAAGTTTAGCACTACTATCAGTACTTTCAGTATCATTTGCTGTACTATTATTAGTAAAATCTTCTCCTAATATTTCTTTAGCTCTTTCATCTTTAGATAAATCATCGACAATAGCTTTAGATAATTCTTCTAATCTAGCATTATCTAACTCTAAGCTTAATTTTTTAGTCTTAGTTCCATCTACATCTACATTTTCTTCTTTAATGTCATCATCTGTTATATTTTTACCTAAACTTTCAAGCATTTTATATAAGATATAATCTGAGTCTTCTTTTAATTTTTCACTTTCTTTTAAATAACTAAAAACATCAACTCCATCAACGGTAATATATTTATCAAAGATATTTTCTAGGAAAATATACATAATATTATCGTTAAAGTAATAATTTAAACCTACTAATGGTTGATTATTTAGAAACATAGATCCTGTAAAATACATTCTTTCTTGTTCTAAATCCATGATAGACTGATAATTAATAACACTATTATTAATATTATTAATCATAGTAGCACTACCATCTTCAGTATTTCCTAATAATGGATTAATATTGATCTTTAAAGATCCAGTTGTCGTTGCTTTAGTAACTGTTTCTCCATCACCCATTTCAGGTATTAATTCAGTTAAAGACTCTTCTAAAGTTTTAAAAGAATTAATAATTGTAGTTTTATTAGAACCACCTACTAATAAGAGATAAGCACCACATCCTACCAAAGCTACAGCTATAATGGCAATTATTATTCCAATCACTTTTTTATTTTTCATAATTTCACTCCTCTATTCTAATTATACTATAAATAATATTAGACGCAACTAAAAATTAGAATAAAATTTATTTTTTTGATAGTTATCAAAAAAACTATTGTCAAAGTGTTTTTTTTATGATATTATTAATTTGTTTACAGATGGCGAGATAGCACAGTTGGCTAGTGCAATCGGTTCATACCCGATAGGTCGAGGGTTCGAATCCCCCTCTCGCTACCAATTTTGATTATTAACTAGGTATTACGCCTAGTTTTTTTTTAAAATAAATGATATAATTATCTAAACAAAACGATAGTAATTTAAAAGTTAGAAGTGATTTATATGCGATATAAAAGTGAAATAGTAATTACATTAATAATAACTATATTAGTATTATTTTTAAAATTTATAAATGTATTTCAAGTAGAAAATGGTTTAGGGAATCCTTTTATAATTATTTTAATGATAATATGTTTCAGTTTTATTACAATTAAAATCCAACATAATATAAATAAAAATTATGAGAATAATAATATTTTTTATCAAAATTTAGATATTTTAAAATATATTTCAGCAATTTTAATTATAGTACTACACTTGCGACCTTTTCTTAATTTTTCAAATGAATTAGATTTAGCATTTAATAATATAATTACAAGAATATGCGTTCCAATCTTTTTTATCATTACAGGGTACTTCGCTTCAAAAAAAGAAAAAAATAATCCAAAATATATAGATAGTTATATAAAAAAACAATACCATTATATCTTACTTGGAGCCTTATATACATAATATTTTTAATTTGTGTTGGTATTAAGTATATCCCTGAAATTATAAACTTAATTTCTTCTTTAAATATATCAATTCCTTTATTAATTATAGGCATAATTATTTTACTACCAATAGTTTTAATAATTGCTTTACTTTATACAGGTGTTTATTATCATCTATAGTATTTTCCAGCTATAATTTTTTCATTAATATTATTACGAAAATGGAAAGAAAATCATAAAATTAAATATTTATTAATTATCTCATTTATACTACTATTATTTGGAGCAACAGAAACTTATTATGGCATTTTACCATTATCAATAAAAGAATTATTATCTTATTATTATAATATCTTCTTTACTACTAGAAATTTTCTGTTTTTTGGATTGTTCTATGTTGTATTAGGTTATTTTATGGGATCAAAAGAAAAACTATACTCCAAAAATTGTTTTGCAAAATTGATCATTTCTTTTTTCTTTCTAATTTTTGAAGCAATATTATTACATGATACTAATAGATTAAATAGCAATATTTTGCTCTCTTGCGTACCTTTAACCTATTATTTATTTATTTCTACAATTTATATAACTAATAATATTAAATTAAATTTTCAATTTGGTATTTTATCAAAATATTATTATCTAATACATCCAATGATTATTCTAATTTTATCTTTAACCTTTAAAAATATATATGATTATCCTTATTTAAATATATTATTAGTATTATTAATAACACATATTATTTCAATTTTAATTATCAAATTAAAGAATAAAAACAAAAAGTTAATTATTTAGTAAATAACAATTTATAAAATAATAAATTAAAATTAATAAAAACCATTAAAAAAAATTTTTAATACCAATCTAGATCAAGGATACACTTTTTTCCCTCTTACTACCAATTTTGATTATTAACTAGTTCTTCTTAGAATTAGTTTTTTTTATGTATTCAGAGATTAAATTATTACTATATTTTTTATATTTATAATACTCTTCTTTAGTTTTAATAGTCCAAATAAATAACTCATCATTATATTTTTCTTTTACTTTAAAGACTAAATCTTTAGGACAAGCGATAAAGTCATAATATTTTCTTTTTAAAAGATAATTATAAATATATAACTGATAAAATGTTTTTTTAAGTCCCTGATATTTATTAGTTATTAAAACACCATTAGAATATCTTTTAAGACTACTTAAATTAAGTTTTCTAATTAAAAGAGGATTAAAACTTTGTAATAAGACCTTTCCATTATAATCTAATAAGAGTCTATTTAAATTATCTAAATCTCTTTTAGAGAAAAAATCTTTTATTTCAATTAACAAATTAACTTTACCACTAACTAATCTTAAAACATCTTCTAAAGTAGGTATTGTTGCATTAGTATTTAATAATTTAATAGTTTTTAATTCCTTATAAGAAATATCATTAATTTTTTTAGAAATACCTGCTAATCTTTCTAAATTAAGATCATGAAAAACAACAATTCTCTTATCTTTAGTTAATCTAATATCAAGTTCAATATTAAGATTATCTTCTAAAGCTTTTATAAAGGCAGGAATTGTATTTTCAATAATCTTTTTATTATCAAATATTCCTCTATGACAATATATATTCATCTAATCACCATCTTCTATTTTAATACCTAATAATAAACTTAAATCTAAAGCCTGATTCATATTAACTATCGCTCCCTTTAAATCATTTAAAGAGATTTTTATATTTTTAATATTACTAGTATTTAACTTTATCTTATCTAAAGATGTATTCATAAACATGACTTCTTCTAAATCACAATTATTAAATTCGATCCTTTTAAATTTTACCTCATCAAAACTAGAACTTTTTAAAGAACAGTTATTAAACTTAAAGTTTTTAAATCTAACCTTAGAGAAATTACCATAACTTAAATTAGAATCATTAATAGTAGAATCTATTAAAATACTATCACTAAAATCTATTCCTAATAAATTACAATTAGTAAAAGTTAATTCTTTTATTCCATTATTACTAAAGTTAGCATTTCTAAAATCACAATTAAAAAAACTACAGGTTTTAAAATCTATTTTTTCTAAATTACAACTACTAAAATCTACTTTTGTAAACGTACAATTTCTAAAACTTAAATAATAAGGAGTACAAGGAAACTTAACATTATCATAACTTCTTCCAAAAAATGTCTCATCATCTAAAATATCTTCAAACATAATAAAATTACCCTTCTAATACTTTAACTTTACTCTTACCATCATCAATATTTCTATTTATATTATCCTTAGTCTTATCTATTTCTTTCATACTATCATTAACTGTTTTTTTAATTTCTTCAATCATCTTTAAAATTCTTTTAAATTCCTTTTCTTTTAAATATTCTTTATATTTATCTTTTAAGGAAACTTCTATCGCTTCAAGATTCTCTAAATTATTAACAAGATTCTTTTCAACTTCTAAAGCTTCTTCTTGGTATTTTTCTAAAGAATTAAGATACTCATCACAAAGCTCCAAGTAATTACTTTTTCTATTTGCAACTAACTCCTCTATTATTTTATATGATAAATAACTAGCGAGTAAGACACCTAAAATATTTTTATTATTTTTAAAAGCTAAAAAACTCCCTATAGCAAGTAATGCCTTAGTACCAAACCCCAATTTCGTAATATCATCTTGCTCTATTTTATCAAAAGCCCTATCTAGATTAATACTAATAGTAGTACTTAAATCTGCAATTATTTTCCCTGAATCTTTTAATTTTTTAGAATCATTATCAAAATCTTTAAGAAGATCTTCTTTTCTATCTAAATCATCATTTATTTCTTTAAATTCTAGACTTTTATCACTAAGTTCTTTATTTAATACATCTTCTCTTCTTTTCGCATTCTTATACTCTTTATATAATAAAAATAAGCTATCTAAATCAGTATTATTTTTTAAAAGAGAAATTAAATGATTATAAAAGTCTTTATTCTCTTTTTTTAACTCTTCTAATATTTCTTTTAGTTTTTCTAAGTCTTTAATATTAGTAATATAAGGTATCTCTGTAATTAAACTATCATAATTTGTTTTATTCTTCTTATTTTTTTCTCTTATTTTATTTAAATAAGAATCTATATTCATAAAATCATCGCCTTTTAATTATAGTCTTTTATATTATACTATAAGTGCCTTAATTAAGATATAGATCTTTGTAAATATTTTTTGTAAAATAGGTCTACTTATAATAAATTTAGGATTATTTTTTTCTATTTCCTTAACAATCTCTTTAACTAAATCACTATAATCATATTTTTCTAAAATAGTAAACAACAACTTTTGATATTTAGAAATAGTTAAGGCTTTCTTCTTAAGAAGATATTTATCTAAATTTTTATTTTCGATCATTAAATCATTAAAACCAGTATGATAGGCACCTGGTAAAATCAAAGAAATACTAATATCTAGCTGTTGATATAAAAGCTCTAATCTTAAAGTTTTAGCAAACTGATATAAATATAGTTTTGATGATGTATAACTAGCAAGATAAGGAAGATTATAAAAGGCTGCTAAAGAAGAAGTAAGAAAGATCTTCCCTTTCTTATGATGATAATAACAATATCTTAAATATCTTTGTAAAAGATAAAAATTACCTTTAATATTAACATCTATAACTTCTATAAATCTTTCTTTAGATAGTTCTAAAATACTACCACCATTACTAATAGATGCTTGTAAAACTAAACAGTCTATAGCAAATTCATCAATAAAAGAAAAATCAGAATTAAGTAAATTCAAAACAATAGGAAACATAATTATCTTCTCTTCTTTAAGTTTCAAATCTAACGTTTCTTTTTCTTTTAACGTCTTACAGCAAGCATAAACAATATGACCTCTAAGTGCTAAAGCTTTAGCAATACTATATCCAATATTACTTCTTGCCCCTGTAATTAAAATATTCATAAGATCACCTAATATTACTATACCCAAAAAAAGACCTCTTTATTTAGAAGTCTTTTTACTTATTATAAAGGATACACCTTTTTTTTCGTTTTTAATCACAATATCATAATTCATTAGAGCAAGTGTTTTTTTGACTATTGAAAGGCCTAATCCAAATTCTCCTTTAATACCTTTCCGGAACGGAGTAAAGATTCCTTCAAGTAAAGTATCATCGATATTAGGACCATCATTATATAAGGTTAAACGGTTATTTTTGGCAGTAATTTTTATAGTAGTTTCGGCATATCTCATAAAATTAGCTAATAAATTATCTATAACAGTTTCAAAATAATCATAAGTTCCATAAAATTTACTATTTTTATCAAAATTTACAATAAACTTTACATCTTTTCGTCTAAATTTAAATTCTTTAACTGCTGTTGTGACAATTTTTTCAAGATCAACTAATTCATAAGAGATTTTTTGATTTTCTTTTAAGTAATCTAATTTATTCAAATAAAGAAGTGAATGAACTTTTAATTCAAGCTTATCTGTCTGTTCACTAATAACATCAATTACAGTATTAGCATCTTCAATTTTATCATTATAAGCTTCTATATATGATTTTATTACGGTGAGAGGTGTTTTAAAATCATGTGAAATATTTTGATACATTTGATTGCGGTATTCTTCCCCTTTTTTTAAAGAAACCCGCATATCTTCAATAGCCATTTCTAATGAACGCATCTCATCATCTACTTGAAATGAAATGCTATGATCATATTCGGTATTATCGATATTATCTATTTTCTCTTTAAGCTTTTCTATTTTTCTAACAATAAAACTACAAAAGAATATTAAGATAAGAGCAATGATAAGAAAAGCAAGAATAACTACTGGAATGACAGCGTCTAAAATATCTTGTTTAGTTTTTTCAATATAAGTATCATTGGTAAGAGCAATTTTCGTAACGTCATTATTATGGAGTGTATAATAATAATATATTTTGTTTTTATATATAAATTTACCATAGTCATTAGTAAAGGCATCTAGAATATCATTAACATCTTTAAAATCTATAATATCATGAATATTCTCTGAGTATGCAACAGTATTGCCAATTTTATATAAATAAGCTATTTCAGTCGTAACAAGGTCTTCATCTATATCAGATTGGACAAATTCAAGAGGTTCTCTTAAATAACTATAAATATTACGTTCTGCTGAGGGAACAATGACCTGGGGTAAAACAAGACCTAAAGTTATAAAGAAAGCTAGAAAGACTACTATTATTAATATTAATAACTGATGAGATAATTTATTAAATATTTTAAGTTTCATATTTATACTATGGTTATATATCTCTAAAGAGATAATCTATAACCATATCCATAGATAGAATTAACATTTAATAATGGCATTTTCTTTCTTAATCTTCTAACTAAGTCATCAACAGCTCTATCGCTGCCAAAGTAGTCCATCCCCCAAATAGACGTTAATATTTCTTCTCTTGAAAAACTTTTATTAATATTTTGAACAAATAAAACTAATAAATCGAATTCTAATGTCGTTAATTTTATTTCTTTATTTTTATTATGAACAATTCTCTTGTCTAGATCTATATTATAATCAAGATATACTAATAAATTATTATCTTTACTTTGATATACGCGTTTAATAATATTATTAACTCGTAATACTAATTCTTTACTAGAATAAGGCTTAGTAATGTAATCATCGCTACCAAGTTCAAGACCTAATATTCTATCTAAATCTTGATCTCGTGCTGATGTGAATATAACAGGTACAACTAAATCTTTTTCTCTAATAGCTTTGATTACATCATAACCATTGACATCATCTCCTAACATTATATCTAATATCCAAACATCAACCTTATTACCGATATAATTTATCGCATCACTTCCCTTTGTGAAAGAAATAACTTCATAACCGGCTTTTTCAAGATACATCTTAACTACTGTCGCTAAATCTATTTCATCTTCAACTAAACATACTTTATACATCTAATCACCACCAATAGTATAACACTATTTATTTAATTTGCCTATTATATTTTAGGCTATCACTCTCCTTTCATTTATGAAAAACTAATGTTGTTATTTATTTGTTGTTTATTTATTTGTTATAGGCATCATCTCCTTTCTTTTTACACATTAATCATATCAAGTAATAGTGTAAGAATTATTAAAAAAATATGGGAAATTGTGGGAATTGTAGCAAAAAAAAAGATGACATTACATCATCTCATCTTGAAAATTATTGACAGCATTAACGGCATTTTTCATTTTTGTTTTCATCATATCAAGTTTAGCAGGATGATTTTTAAAATATTTATACATCCCATAACCAACTCCAGCCATAATACCTGCTGTTATAAACATTTTTTTCTTATCCATATTATTTCCTCCTAAAAATATTATGGGTAAGTTTTTTTAAATTATACCATTTTTTAAATAATAATCTAAAGAGGTTCTTCTTTTTTCTTCACTATTATTATTAATAGCATACTCTAATGCTTTAATATCACCAATTAAAATAAGTTTCTCTTTACTTCTAGTTACTCCTGTATATATTAATTTTCTATAAAGCATTTTATTATATCCTTTTACAACAGGCATAATAACTGTCTTAAATTCACTACCTTGACTTTTATGAATAGAAATTGCATAAGATAAAGAAAATTTATTAAACATCGCTTGCGTATATTTAACTAAGTTATCATCAAAATCTATATAAACTTCCTTTTTAGGACTTAATTTTATTTTACTAATAACACCTATATCTCCATTAAAAACATAGTTTTCAGGCATATTTGATAACTCTATAACTTTATCTTTTTCTCTAAAAGTAACATTATTAATAGATATCTCTTTTCTTGATGATTTCTTTGGATTTAATAACTCTTGTAAAACACTATTAATATTATCAATACCATTAATAGTTTTATACTGAGGTGCTAATACTTGATAATTAGAATCTTTTATTTTACTTACTTCTTCTTTTATAATATCAAGTACTTTACTATTAGGACATTTTATAAATCTTAAATCTTCTCCTTTATTAAAGATATTAATATTTAGTTTTCCTTCGTTAATATCATGAGCAAAAGTTATAATATTAGAGTCTTTTCCTTGACGATAAAGATTCTTTAATTTAATTACTTTTAACTCTTCACTACTAATTAAATCATGTAAAACATTACCAGCACCAACACTAGGTAATTGATTAGCATCTCCTACAAAGACTATTTTAGCATTACTAGATAAACCTTTTAAAAGATTAGCTAATAGAAGAGTATCTAACATACTAGCTTCATCAATAATAACAAAATCTGCTTTACTTTTATTATATTCATTTACTTGAAATTTATTTAAATCTTTATTCCATTTCAAAAAACGATGAATAGTAGAAGCATTTAAATTTGTTACTTCACTCATTCTTTTACTAGCACGACCTGTTGGTGCTAATAAAACTAGTTTTTCTTCTAATTCTTTAGGTTTATATTTATTTAAAGCTTGATATAAATCAATAATCCCTTTAATAATTGTTGTCTTTCCTGTTCCAGGTCCACCTGTTATTACAACACATTTATCTTTTAGAGATGTCTTTATCGCAAGAAGTTGCTCTTCATTATAAGTAATATTATTTTTTAATTCAATTTCTTTAATTGTATTATCAAAATTCTTTAAGCTATCACTTTTTTCATGAGCTAAAATTCTAAGACGTCGTGCAATAAAAATCTCTGCATCATAAAACTCTTTTAAATAGATTTTATCTTCTCTTACTACAATTAATTCTAAAGCAATTAAATTATTAAGAGCTTCTAAAAGTAATTCATCACTTACATCATTTCCCATTACTCTTATAAAATATGGTCTAACTTCTAAAAGATAAAAATAAGTACTAGAAAAAACATTAGTAAGTTCTCTTAAAATATAAATAAAAACAGCTCTAATTCTTTTAACTGAAAACTTATCTTCACAATTTTTCAAATAAATATAATCACATACTTTAAAAGAGATCTCATCTATAAAATAATAAGCTTTATAAATATCATCATTAATATAATTAAAACTATTCTCTTTAAATTTACTATATATTTTTAAACTATCTCTTGTACTAAAACCTAATTTAGAAAGATTTAATATTATTTCATAACTACCTTGATAATTTTTTAAAGATTCATGTAAAACTCTTACTTGTTTTTCATTTACCCCTTTAACTAATAATAAGTTATTAGGTTCATTTAAAATAATATTAAAAGTCTCTTCATGAAACATATTAACGATCGCTTCAGCTGTTTTTTTACCTATTCCTTTAAACATATCACTAGATAAAACACTAACCATAGAATCAGTCTCTTTAGGCATAATACGTTCAAATGTTGTAACTGTAAACTGTTCTCCATACTTAGCATGACTAGTAATATTACCTTCTAAAGTATAAGTATCTATTTCATTTAAATCAGGTAAATAACCTGTAATAGTAATAGTCTTATTAATAAATTTATCTAAATCAGAACTTGTCTCTTTTACTTTAAATAAACCTATTAAATAACTATTACTATCATTTCTATAAATTGTCTTTTTAAAATTACCTGTTATTTTACTCATTATTTCTCCTACTATTAATATTGTTTCTAATTTTTATTTTAATTTATTAATCCTCTACTTCTCCAATCAAGCTATCTAATAAATAGCTTTTAATATTAACATTTCTAAAAGTATTAAAAGGTATATTTCCTTTCACTTTAACTTTTAAATAATTACTAGTATGTCCTATACTAATACCATCTTTAGTCTCTTCAAATAAAACTTCTAATGTTTCACCTATAAATTTACTAGCATATTCTTTTTCTAATTCATGAGAAACATTAAGAAGTTCTCTAGCTCTTGCTTTTTTAATATTTCCATCTATATGTCCTGTCATTTTACTAGCACTAGTACCTAATCTATCAGAATATGGAAAAACATGAATCTTAGTAAAAGCAAATTTTTTAGAGTTTTCTATTGTTTCTAAAAAGTCTTCTTCAGACTCACTTGGAAAACCTACAATGATATCTGTAGTAATAGAAATATTTGGTCTTATCTTTCTTATTTCCCTTAACTTATCTTCAAAGTATTTTAAATCATACTTACGATTCATTAATTTTAATATTTTATCACTACCAGCTTGTAAAGGTATATGTAAGTGATCTACTATTATATTACTTCTTTTTAATACATCTAATACTTCAGTAGTTAATTCTGTTACTTCAATACTAGAAATACGAAGCCGTCTTAACCCTTTTATTTTTACTAATTCATTTAAAAGATTAGCAAAATTAGTATTAAGATCCACTCCATAATTACCAGTATGAATACCTGTTAAAACTATTTCTTTAAAGCCTTTATTAACTAATACTGTTACTTCCTTAATAACTGTATTTAAATCTTTACTACGACATTTTCCTCTAACATAAGGTATAATACAATAACTACAGAAATTCTCACAACCATCTTGAATCTTAACAAAAGCTCTACATCTATTTTTAAAATCTGTAATAAACATATCTTCAAACTTATCTTTATTAAGTCCTACTCTTTTAATAACTTCTTTATTAGTAAAATACAAATCTAATAATTCAATAATCTTACTCTTATCTTTATTACCAATATAAATATCAATTCCTAAATCATCATCCTGATGATCTTCAACAAAACATCCTAAAGCGACAATACAAGCATTAGGATTTAATCTTTTAACACGATTAATAATCTTTCTTGATTTAATATCAGCAGTATTAGTAACAGTACAAGTATTAATAATATAAATATCACACACATCATCAATACTACCTATTTGATAACCATGTTCTATTAATTTTAATAATATATATTCACTTTCATACGTATTAACTTTACAACCTAACGTATACACACATACTTTCATTAGCCACCATCACATTCATTATTTTTTAATTTTAATTTTACCATTTTCAAGATCATAACTACATCTATAATTACCAGACTCATCAAGATGATTTTTACAAATATCTAAAAGACTAATTGTATTTAAAGTCATAAGATAATTTTTACTTGTTGTTCTTCTTGGTATATTTAGACCCTTTATTTTATAAAGATTAGTATATCTTTTAGACTTATCATTATAATCAACAATAATATAATCACGTTTTTTAGAAACTTTAAGTAAATCCTTAACAGTTAAAAGCATATATCTAAGCTTAACAGCAGTGATACGATTACTTTCATTTACAAAAAGCTCTTTATTCAAATATTCTCTAATATAAGGTAATCTTTCATTTAAAGGTAAATTAGTAATAGTAAGATAATCATCATAAGTAATAATTTCTTTGACATTTTTTAAATAAGTTGTTAAATCTTCTCCTTCTATTTTAAAGAAATCTAAATCACTAATATTACTAGTTTTTGGAATATAAAACTCTAAGTCCTTTTTATTTAACTTACTATGAAAAAGAAAAATTAAATCTTTCTTTTGAATATAAATAGCATCTTTAGTATTAGTTATAATTTTCATATAATATCCCTTCCTTTAACGTGTTATTATAACAAATAACTTAAAGAAAGAAAAGTAAAAATATCATTAGAAGTAATTTTACTAAAATAAATAATTAAAAAACTAATAAGAATAAAAGGTCCAAAAGGGATCATATGCTCTTTATTTTTATATAAAAGATATAAAGATACTGGTAAAGCAATAAAACTAGCTAAAAAAATTGTTAAAAGGCCTAAAAAAGGATCAAGAACAAGTCCTAAGACAAATAATAATTTAACATCTCCCCCACCTAAAGCTTCTTTTTTAAATAAACTTTCTCCTAATTTCATTAAAGTAAACATAAAAAAGAATAATAAAGCCCCACTAAGAATTGATACCAAAGTGCCAACTAAACCTAATCTCAAAAGCTGAATAATAATTATTATAATACTAAAACTAATAATCACTTCATCAGGAATAATTAAATATGTTAAATCACTACTAAAGATAATCATTGTCATACTAACTAAAGCTAAAGCTAAAAGTAAATCTAAACTAAAAGAAAAACTATAATAACTAAGAGCAAATAAAACTCCTGTAACAACCTCTATAAAAAGATGAAGAGGATTAATCTTCTTTTTACAGTAACGACATCTTCCTTTTAATATTATATACGATAAAACAGGAATTAAATCATACCATGCTAAAGGATGATTACAATTATCACATTTACTTCTTGCTGTTACAAAATTAGTCTTAGTACTTAATCTTAATCCTAAACAACAAAAGAAAGAGCCAAAAAATAGCCCTAGAATAAAGAATAAAATTATATATAGCAAGTCCATACTATCACCTACACTACTGAATTTTTCCGTAAATATCAAACATTGGTACAACAATAGATAGAAGAATTGTTCCAACTATTAAAGCAAGAAAAGCAATCATTAAAGGTTCAATAAAGCTTTGCATTTGTTTAACTATCGTTTTATGTAATACTTGATAATAATTAGCAACTTTTTCCATCATTAACCCTAATTGTCCTGTTTTTTCACCTGTTACAATCATCTCATAAGCAGCAACTGGAAAAGCCCAACTACCTTTAAATGATTCTGAGATATTTACTCCTTTATTTAAGTTAATAATTGTCTTAGCAATTAATTCTTTATAAATTTCATTATTAGTAATCTTAGCAAGTACTTCCATACTATCAGTAATAAAAACTCCATGATTTAAAAGAGAAGCAAAAGTCTTAGTAAAGTTATAAACTTCATTATATATAACAATCTTACTAAAAACAGGAATATGCATAATCAAAAGTTGGACATTTTTCCGAAAACCTCTTACTTTTTTATATAACAAGACAAAAGTACCAACAATCAAAACAACAGCAATGATAATAATATAATAATAATTTACTATAAAATCACTAGCTCCCATAACAAAAGTTGTAATAGCAGGAATCTCTGCATCATTATCTTTATACATATCAACGAATTTAGGAACAATACTAGCTAGTATAAAGATTATAACACCTATAGCAATACATAAAACAATAATTGGATAAGTCATCGCTGATACCATTTGTTTTCTAGTTTCTTCTTTAGATGTATAATACTCAGCCATATCATCTAAAACAGATGTTAAATCTCCTGTTAATTCTGCTGTTTTAATCATATTTATTAGTAAAGGTGGAAACTTATCATTTTGCCGTTCCATTGCAGTTGATAAACTCTCTCCTTTTAATAATTCATAGACAACTTTTTGATATATTTTTCGTTGTTCAGGCTTTTCACTTTGTTTTTCAAGTATTCTTACAGAATCAATTAAAGCAATACCAGCTTTTAAATAAGTTGATAACTGAGTAAGAGAAAAAGAAAGATCTGCAGCTGAAAACTTACCACCAATATTAACATCTATATCATAAAATTTTCTTGGTACTACTTCTAATACTTCATAGCCTTCATTTTTTAAGAAAACTTTAACTTCATCAGCACTAGGTCCTTCAAAAGTACCATTGATAATTTTACCATTACTTCCTTTAATTTTATAACGAAAAGAAATAACTGGTTCTTTAGTGAGCTTATCTTTACCAGCTTTCTCTTTTTCTTTCTGCATTAAAGCTTCCATCTCTAATACAGCACTTTCAACTTCATCTTTTGGCTTCTTTTCTTTTTTAGTCTTAATTTTTCCCCGACTTAATTTATCTACTGTAGCATTAAAACCTGTACTTGCATAAGATAAGATTCTTTTAGGAGAAAGAAGTAAATAACGGACAATATGGTAAATAACAATAAACGGTTTCATTACTAACTCCATTTTTCTTCCTCCTTATTCTCATTTTTATTATATCACAAAAATCGATAATCACAAGTAGAAAATATAAAACATATATTAAAGTAGAGGAAAGGCGGTGCTTTCATGTATAATGATTATTATTATAATAATATGGGAATGGTAAGTGGTATGCCTAAAAGAGGAATAAACTGGAATAATATTTTAAATAATACGCAAAGAACCCTTGGTATTATTAATCAAGCAATTCCTATTGTCTATCAAGTAAGACCACTTTTAAGTAATGCAAGAACACTTTTTAGAATTGCTGGTGCTATAAATGATACTAGTGATGATAATAATGATAACACTAATGAAAATAATAATTATCAAGAGAATGTAAAGTATGATGTAAAAAAAGATAGTAATGGGCCTATATTTTATTTATAGGACTTACTATTTTTTTATTTTAAAGTTTAATTTCTTCTTTTAATAGTTTAATAAATTCTTCTATACTTACTGTAGTAGTATCTTTCTCTCCATGTTTTCTATAACTAATAGTATTATCAGTCTTCTCTTTATCACCAAGTATTAATGTATAATTAATCTTTCTTGTTTGGGCTTCTCTTAGTCTATAACCAAGTTTTTCATTACGATCATCAAGCTCTACTCTAATATTATTTTTCTTTAACTCTTCATAGACTTTACTTGCATAATCTCCTTGATATTCACTAGATACTGGTATAACTATAACCCCAACTGGATTTAACCATAAAGGAAGATTTCCTTTAGTCTCTTCAAGAAGAAACGCAATAAACCGATCAAGTGACCCAAGTATTGCTCTATGAATAACAACAGGTCTTGCCTTACTTCCATCTTTATCAATATATGTAAGCTCAAATCTTTCAGGTAACTGATAATCTAACTGTACAGTTGAAAGTGTTACATCATGACCAATAGCACTTTTAACTTGAACATCAAGTTTTGGTCCATAAAAAGCTGCTTCTCCTTCTGCTTCATAGAAGTCTGCTCCTATTTCTTCTAAAACTTCTCTTAGTTCTTGTTCACTTTTCTCCCATAAAAGATCATTACCAAAATATTTATCTTTATTATTCTTATCTCTTAAAGAAAGTCTAAAACTATAATCTTTAAAACCAAAGTCTTTATAGACATCAAGTATTAAATCAATAACACCTTTAAACTCTTCTTTAATTTGTTCATTAGTACAGAAAATATGCGAATCATTTTGTGTAAAAGCTCTTGTTCTTTCAATACCACATAATGCCCCACTAGCTTCATATCTAAAGTCATTAGCAATCTCAGCAATACGTAATGGTAAATCACGATATGAATGAAGAGAATTTTGATACATCATCATATGATGAGGACAGTTCATTGGTCTTAAAACATATGCTTCATTATCAAGTTCCATAGCAGGAAACATATCATCTTTATAGTGATCCCAATGTCCACTAGTTTTATATAAATCTACACTACCAAGTGATGGTGTCATAACATGTTTATAACCATGTTTTATTTCTTTATCAGTAATATAATCAACTAATGTACGTCTAACAAAGAAACCATTAGGTAACCACATAGGTAAACCTTTACCTACTAAATCAGAAAACATAAATATACCAAGTTCCTTACCTAATTTACGATGATCCCTTTCTTTCGCTTCTTCTAGCATCTCTAAATGTTTATTTAAATCTTCTTCATTAAAGTAGCAAACCCCATAAATACGTTGTAACATTTTATTTTTAGAGTCACCTTTAAAGTATGCACCACTAACTCTAAGTAATTTAAAATGTCTTAACTCTTTAGTAGATTCTACATGAGGTCCACGACATAGATCAGTAAACTCACCTTGTGTATAACAAGTAATTACTTCATCATCACCCATATTATTAATTAAGTCTATTTTATAAGGATCATCCCTAAATTTATCAAGTGCTTCTTCTCTAGTTAATTCATGACGAATAATTTTTTTATTACCTTTAGCAATTTTCTTCATTTCTTTTTCAATGATAGGTAAATCATCATCTGTTAGAGTCTTATCTCCTAAATCAATATCATAATAGAATCCATCTTCTATTACAGGACCTACCCAAAACTTTGCCTCAGGATATAATTTCTTAACTGCTTCAGCAAGTAAATGCGCACAAGAATGATTAAGTGGCATTAACAATTCATTTTCTTTTATATTTATCATATTTCATCTCTCCTTTTTATTAATATTTTCTCTTGTTCTTCTATTTCTAGTGGTATAAAACTAGCAATATTTTTATCACTACATATTCTTAAAATAATTGTATCATCTATATTATAAATTCTCTTTTCTTTTTTATCAATTAAACATTGTCTTTTTAAATTAATTGCATATCTATCACTAGTATGAATTAATCCCATTACACTATCTTCAAGTTTTACAAAAGCACAGTTTTGAATTACTTGTGATAATCTACCAACCAAAGAAGTATTGGATAATTCTTTTAACATAATATAGCTTGTTTCTTTTTCTACATTTTCAGCAGCTATTTGTCTTTCTGTTAAATAAGGACATAATTTAGGTAGCTTTTTTTGTAATGCTTCTAGTACTACTTCTCCATCTTTATCATAATTAAGAATGGCATTTAAAGCATAGTGATTTAAAAGATCTGGTGCTCTTCTAATTGGAGAAGTAAAAGTTGCATACCTATCTAATCCAAGACCATAGTGACCTATACTTTTATTATCATAATAAGCTCGTGTCATTGATTTTAAAACTATTTCCGAAATAAAAGCAGCTTCTTCTTTAGTTGTATTTGTTAAAATACCTACAAGCACTTTCTTTAAAACATTGGGATTAGTTATAGAATTCAATCTATTAATTAATATCTTTTCGTATTTTAGATTACTTTTTAATTTATCTAATCCCATGTTAGTTGGAGGCTCATGATTCCTATAAACAAATGGTAATTCTAAATAATAAGCATAATCTGCAACAGTTTTATTAGCAATAATCATAAAGTTTTCAATTATTGATTGAGCAGGTCCTTTTTCATTTTCTTCTAAAGACATAAAGTTACCTAATTCATCCATATTGAAATCATATTCACTAGTTTGCAAAAATAAGGAACCATTTTCTATTCGCTTATTTTGAATAATATTAGAAAGTTTTTGCATTCTAAATATTAATTGATAAAAAGGAAGATAATCATAATTATATTCTTTACCTAATAACAAATTATTAACACTATCATAACTCATTTTATAATTACTATTAATTATGCTACTAAATATCTCAAAATCTAAAACATTACCATTTACATCTATTTTCATCATACACGTTAAAGCTAATTTATCTGTATGAGGATTAAGTGAACAAATATCATTAGATATTTGTTGAGGAAACATAGGTATTACTGTATCAAGGGGATAAACACTAGTCCCTCTTTTCATTGCTTCATTAAATAAAGATGATTCAAAAGGTACATAAGAAGAAACATCTGCTATACTGACATATAAATAATAAAACCCATCTTTTTCTTCTAAACTAATAGCATCATCTAAATCTTTAGCATGAACTGAATCAATTGTTACTGTCACTAAACTCCGCAAATCTCGTCTTTTAGAATAATCAAATTTACGATTTAATAAAATAATATTTTCTACTTCTTTAATTATTTGTTTATCAAAGTCTAAAGAAAAATTATTTTCTGTAGCACTATTTATAGTCGCTTCATTATATCTAGATTCTACTTTTTCTTTTATATCAAGATAGTATTTTCCTTCTTTATACTTTAAAGAAGCAAAAACTAAGGAACCAGATTCATATTTCTCTTCCGGAATAGAACTTATCTCAAAATATGTTGTCCCTAAAGGAAGCCACTCCTTAACTCCTTTATACTCTACACATTTAAAGATATGAGTATCATTTTTTCTTTTAATAATATTTAAAATAGTAACTTCATCTAAAGAATTTTTATTACCTAAATGTATAGTAACTAAATCTCCTGGATAAGCACTCTTCATATTTTTACTATTAATGTAATATTTTTTATTTTCTACTTGAATATAATATTTCCCTGACAAATATTCTTTTTTTACTATACCTTTAGCTAAATAATTATCATTTGGTAAAGATTCTCTTTTTACAACTCTAATAATATCTCCTTCAAAATATTGTTTATGAGTTTCTGTTTTTTTACTTTTTCTTTTTACTACATATATAGTGTCATCTTTTTTTAATTTATATTGCCTAAAATTTTTAATATTTATCCTATTACTTTTATTTATATTAATATAAAAATTACCTTTGTTAGATAGTTGCAATTTTCCCTGATATAAATTTGATTCACAGGAAACTTTAACATACATATTATCTTGATAAATTATTTTCCCTGCCTTTTCTAATTCGAATAAAGCATCTAAAAAATCATCTTTATCACTATCTTGTATTTTTAATATCTTATACAAATTACTAATACTTATAGCCCAATTATTTTTCCTAAAAAAATTTTCTAATAGTTCTATTATACCCATAATATCTTCCCCATAACACTATAACAAAAAGGATGATATCTTAGGAGTGCTTAGACTACACGATACCATCCTTTTTTAACTTAATTTAGATAACGGCACATACCGGAATTACTTTTCATAATTCTACTCATTAAGGTAGTAACAAAGGAGCTTTTCTTCATTTTCACCAACCATGAAGTCTCTAAGATTAAAAGGATTCCTTTATCAAGTCCTTAATTAATAACGCATTTATAACCTTATTTTACTACAATAAAGACAATTGTCAAATATTTTTAAAAATAATCTACTTAACTAGCAAGCTCCAAAGTGAAAGGATCTGTTTTAGTCCCTGTTCCAGAAGTTATTTGCACGTTAGATTTTAGATTTATTGATGGCCGCACGCCATTCGCATTGTTCGTACTGTAGTCGCCCGCGAAGCCATCGTAGCTGACACTACACACGCTAGCACTATATGGTGTTAATGTCCAATAATAAGTAGTTAATCCTGTAGTGCTTCCATTTGCATAACCTCTTTCAAATTGTCCTGACATTAATTCTCCAAGTCGAAGCAATCCTACTTTGGATGTAGTCGTACTTGATGTTAAGGTATTGCCAGTTTCATCTGTATATTTGGCTAATTTATATGAAGTATCATAACCAACTGTTCCAAGATACCAAGTAGTATTATCTTCTATCATTTCACTATATTCACTACCTACATAATTTGTTAGATATTCTCCATTTAAGAATGAACCTACAGTATTTGTATTTGAAAATGTTACTGTATCACCAAAACTCATCGTCTTAAATGTTCCTGAATCTTTTAGTAGTTCGGCACTGGTTATCTTTGTTCCTGTTCCATTTTCATGAATCACTATTCTGTATAGATTATTTTCTCC
>CASDWO010000058.1 GCA_949284575.1 uncultured bacterium | reverse complement strand
TAATAAATATGAAGCGATAAAGAAATTATTTGATAATAACCCATATACTGTTACTGAACTTAGAAATTTAAAAACAGCCAACAATTAATAAATTGGCTGATTTTTCCGGTTATTTATTTTCTAGACTGTGAATAGTTACCACTATTCTAAATTAAGATGATTTTTTAAAAGATAATTTGTTATAGGAGTAATAATAGCAGTAAATATTAAAGATAAAACTATTATAATTGTCATTAAAACATTAATAGATCCAATAGGTGTAACAGTAGCATCTAAAGCTCTTATAAAGTTAGGATCTATTACAAATATTGTTGAAAGAGAAATTGTAAAGTATATCTCATAAATAATATAAATTCCTATAAAAGCAAGAAAACTAAAGCCAAGTTTATTGGTATTTTTTAACTGACCTAGTGAAATAGAAAAATAACATAAAGCAAGTATGCCAATATACATTACAATCATTAAAACAGTAGTAAGTATTAATAGTCCCCATATTTCTCCTGTCATTGTATTAAGAAGAATAGATACTTCTCTTGCAAAACTAACCCATATACCGTTACCTATAATAAGAATTAAAAACGATATAAACATAACTACCATACTTGCAATCATTGTAATTAGAGAAGTTGTAAATTTAGAAGCTATAATAGTTCTTTTTTTGACTGGTAAAGTATTAACTAGATAGGCTCTTTCACTAGTAAAATCTAAATAGAAATCTCTAATACTTAGAAAAAATGTTCCTATTAGTAAAACCATTAAAATAATTATATAACTAAATATCATTAAAGCATTTAATGTTGAAAATAAATTAGATTTATTAGAAAGATTATTAAGAATAACTGTTAAGATAGTAACAACTAACGTTACAAGATATATTGGTAATAAAGATTTAAAAAGATTCTTTAAATCATATTTTAATAATTTCTTTAGCATTTAAATTCCTCCCTAAATAAATCATTAATTGACATATTAGTCTCTTTTCTAATAAGATCTGTACTGCTATTTCTAATAATTTTTCCTTCTTTTAAGAAAATAACTTCATCTAATACTTTTTCTAAATCACTAATTAAATGGGTTGATATGAGTAAGCTAGCATCCTCATTAAAATTAGTAAGAATAGTTTCTATAATATAATCTCTAGCGGCAGGATCAATTCCTCCAATTGGTTCATCTAAAATATAAAGTTTTGCTTTTCTACTCATAACAAGTATTAATTGGACTTTTTCTTTTGTTCCTTTAGACATAGTTTTTAGTTTTTGATTTAAATCAAGATCTAATTTTTTAATCAATTCTTTTGCTTTTCCTATTCTAAAGTCACTATAAAAATCTTTAAAATAATTAAGTAATTCTAATATAGTCATATTTTGGTTTAAATAATTTTTATCAGGTAAATAAGAAATTAGTTTTTTGGTCTCTACTCCTTTTGTAATACCAGATATTTTAATAGAACCACTATCTTCTTTTAATAAGTCATTTATTAATTTTATAAGAGTTGTTTTTCCACTGCCATTAGGTCCTAAAAGTCCTACTATTTTACCTTTAGTAATATTAAAAGTAACATCATCTAAAACTTTATTTTTTCCATAACTTTTACTTACATGATTAACTTCTAATAAAGTCATTAAATATCACTCTCCTTAAGTATTTTATTTATTTCTAAATCACTATATCCTAAAGATTTTAAATTATTAATAAAATCTTTATATAACACCTCAGCAAGTTTTTTCTTTTCTTTTAAGATAAACTCTTTATCTTCTGTAACATATTTACCACTAGTTCTATATGTAAAGATAAAACCATCTTCCTCTAAACCCTGTAAAGCTTTTTGCATCGTATTAGGATTAACTTGGTATTTAAAGGCAAAATCTCTTACTGACGGTATTTTACTACCTGGTAATAATTTTTCTTGAAATATCTCTTTTTTAATTAAGTCTTCTAGCTGTAAATAAATAGGTTTATCATTATCAAAAGTGTATGCGATAAAAATCCCTCCTTTTTTGTATTAGTTAACTAATACAGTTATACAATATATTTTAAAAAAAAGCAAGTCTTAACTTGCTAAATTTCTCTTTCTACAAAACCATTTATATAAGGACTATTATTAGGATCACGATATTCAACAGAAGAAGCTCTACTACCTTCAAAATTCACATAAATATTACCACTAGAATCTTTAAGTTTTATAGTTACTTCTCCATCATGAATTTTAAACTTTTCAATATTATCAACAGTATATTTTTCTTGTATCTCTTGTATTTCTCTTTCTACATCTTTCATTCCTGGATAATGCGAACCCATATTATTTTTTCTTTCATTCGCTTCATTTAACTTTTCTTCTTTTATCTTATTAAGTCCTTGTTCAATTTGATCCATCGTATAAGTAGTACCATTAAGAGAAAAAGAAGTAATTCTATAGTTATCAGAAGTATCATAACGTATTTCAACCCCATCATCCATTTCTAGAATTAATGTATCGCCAATTAAAGTAATATCATTAAGAGAAATACTAGTACCTAAATTATTACCGCCATAAATATTATCCCAAAGTTCATAAAGACCATTTTCAAAATAACAAGTATCTCCTGAATTATTAGAATAACTAGATAATTTATATGAATCTCCATCAGGGACAAATAAAAATGATTCCCCATTTTTTAAAATTACCTTAATATTCTCACCATTAATACCACACTTATAGGCTTCTTCAATATCTCCTTTATCAAAGAAATCTAAACGCTCTTCTTCTAATACTTCTAAAGCTGATCCTTTTGTAATGTTATTACTACCAAAGAAATCTAAAACATCATCACCAAAAGAATCAAAAAATTCTGTATTATTATTATTATTAGAATTAAGCTTACTTATTTTTGGAGTATTATTAGTACTATAATTTAAATTAGTTATTTTAGAGTTATTTTCAAATTGTAAAGACGATGTACTTACTTTTTTCATTTATTCTCCTCCTAAAGATATTATTATCTTACTAAATTTCTTTTTCTATATAACCATCCAAATAAATACTACTAGAATCAGGGTATTTAACAGAAGAACTAGTACTTCCATCAAAGTTAATATAAATAGGTCTATTAGAATCTTTTAAGTGTAAAGTTACTTCTCCATCCCTAATTGAAAATCTTTCAATATTATTAATATTATATCTTTCCTGAGCTTCTCTTATATCTTCTTCTGGAGTACTCATACCAGGAACAATACGACCCATTGTTTCACTTCTTTCAATCGCTCTATTTATTCTCTCATCTCTTATAAAATTAAGTCCTTTTTCTATTTCATCTATCGCATAACTATTACCATTAAGAGAAAAAGAAGTAATTTTATAGTCATTTGAAACATCATAATATATTTTAACACCATCTTTCATTGTTAAAACTAATGTATCATCATATAAAAGAATATCATCAAGAGAAATACTAGTCCCCATATTATTACCACCATAAATATTATCCCATAACTCATAAAGACCATTTTCAAAAGAACAAGTTTCTCCTGAACTATTAGAATATCTAGATAATTTATATGAATTTCCATCGGGGATAAATTGAAATTTTTCCCCATTTTTTAAAATTACATTAATATTCTCACCATTAACACCACTTCTATATGCTTCATCTATATCATCCTTATCTATAAAGTTTAACATTTCTTCTTCTAAGACTTCTATAGCAGAACCTTTAGTGATATTATTACTGCCAAAAAATTCTAAAACATCATCACCAAAGGAATCAATGATTTCTGTTTCAGCATTAGAATTTAACTTAGTTATGCTAGCATTAATATTGGAATTAGAAGTCATATTAGTTATTTTAGGTTTGTTTTCAAATTGTAAAGATGATGTGCTTATTTTTTTCATTTATTCTCCTCCTAAAGATATTCTTGAAATAATTCCTATTAATGCTCCTCTTGTATCTTGTATTTGTAACTCACTACTTATAATACTATCAGACCAAGTTTCTGTTTTCATACAAACTAAATAATCTTTTATTAGACTTTCTAATGTCTTAATATTACTATCTAGAAGATCAAGTTCTTGTTTTATCTCATTTAAACGACTACTTTCAACCATTTAAATTTTCCTCTTCTCTTATTGTATCTCTAATATTTGCTTTCTTAATTTCTTCCATTCTAGCAACTCCATCTCTAACAAACATATAAGAATCAAGATCTTCTTTATAGATATTATTTAGTTTAGATGTTATAGCAACACCAATTGTATTAATTTTATTATTTAAAGTTGATTTGTAGCAGGAGTCTAATTCATGTAAAACAAGATTTGAAAACTCTTCTATTAGTTCATTTTCTCTTTCAATATAGCTAATTATCTTTTTTAAAGGTGCTTCTACTTCATTTGCATTTAAAGTTATATCTTCATTCATAGTAAATCGCCTTCTTCTACTTTCTCTATAATAGCTTTAATATCATTTTCAATATTATCGATATTTACATAGAAATTTTCTATTTCTTTTTTTATTTGCAAAAAATTATTCTCTTCTTTTTTTATCTTCTCTATTTCTCTTAACACATTAGGTTTTTCTAAAGATTCTTGTAAAGAGTTACTAATATTAATAACTCTTGCAAAGTTATCTTTAAGTTCTTCTTGTTTATCTAAAATTATATCTTTACTATCAAGTTCAATATTAATATTATTACCAAGCTCTTTATAGCGATCATAAATTACTTGTATTAATTTTAGAAATTCTTTTAAAGTTACAATTACTTTTTTTGTTTTAATTTTTTCTTCTTCAAGTTCATTATAAAACAATTGCATCTTTTGACTTTTAAAGTTTTCTTTAATAATATCATATTCTCTATTAATAGAAAGAAAGTTATTTTCATATTCTTCTATTAATTTAGATAGTTTAGAAATAAGTACTTCTAAGTTCTCTACATTAACCGCAATCATCTTATCACCTTTTTATTTTTCTTATTTACAAATAGAAAGTAACTACCATATAATAGTTACCTTCTATTTAGAAATAAAATTTCTAAATATTTAATTAAGCATTATTAGATGTATTAATATTTGTACGTTTAATTTCGCCATATTGTTCAATAGTAGCTTTAATATAATTACGTACGCTTTCTTCTAATTCTTGACTGCTTTGTGTTAAAATATTTCCTAATTTAGAATACATGTTACCAGCAGCATCTGCTTCATCAGAATCAAAAGCACCACTTGAAGCAATACCATTTTTAGAATTATTTACAGAACCAATCATTTCTTGAATTGCTCTTGTTAAATCGTTAACTACAGAATCACTTGTTCCTTCAATAATTCCAACACTTCCATCAGATAATTGAGCAGTAATGCCTGAAGTATTAACATTAGCATCTGTATAATTAACAGAAGGTACTGTTAAACTTGTTTGACTTGCTTGATTATATTTTTGCGTATTAGAATTAATATTAGCTTGAAAAGCTGTCATATTTTCTCTAAAGTTTTGAGAAATAGAATTCATTTTTGATTGAAATTCAGCAGCAAATTGTTGTGCTTGTGGACAAGCCCATACTTGACCAATAGTATTACACATATTAGTTCCACCATTTGCGATAGCATCACTAATTGATTGAGCACTATTATTAGCAGTACTCATTAAAGTATTTAATCCAGACTGATTAACTGTTGGCATCTTTTTATCACTCCTTTGTCTCATTTAGTTTAATATATATTAGATAAAGCCTTGCCATTTTCTCTATCTAAATCGATTATATTATGTCTTTTGGGAAAATGCAAGGCTCTTGTGTCAATCTTTGTCAACTTTTTTTAATTGGTAATAAGACTAGTTCACTTCCATTTCTAATATCTGTATCAATAATTATTTCATTATTATTATAAACTCTGCCACTATTTTTATTAATTAACATATAGTTTGCTTTTCTAATATCAATTTTTATTTCTTGAAGATCAAAAACTACTTTTGTTATCATTTTATTAATTTTCCAAACAACTTCATTAAAAGGTATAAAAACATCATAACTAGAACTTAGTTCTGGAACAATAACTTTAATTAAAATTTTATTATTCATTACTCATTCCCTTCTTCCTTTGTAAATTCTATTAATTTAACAATTGTATAAGCCCCATCTGTTATATGAAAACCAATGTTATTTTTATATTGTTTAGAAAGTTCAGGAGAATAACTATTGATCTTTAAGATATTTTGTTCTTGGACACCATTACCTATATAAATACCTTCAGTAGAGAAGAAATTATCTTGATACCATTTATCAAAAGTATATTTTTTTAGTTTTAATATATCATCAGTTATGATTATATGAGCATTCTCATACTTTTTAATATTTTCCATAAAGGTAGCAAATTTGTTGGCATCACCTAATTTTTCTAAGAACTTACTAACTCCTGCAATAATAATTACTTGAGATAAAGTACTTTCATTTTTAATTTTAGCAATGTATGCACTAATAGCTTCTAGTACTTCTCCGTAATTATCTAGATAATAGTTTACAATCGTTTCTTTTTTATTGGTAAAATATTTAAATGGATCAAAAACTATTAACTGGGTATTAGGAATTCTTACAAATATATCAATTAAACTATCAATAAAGTAAGTATAATTAGCTAATCTATTACCTGTAATAATTGTTCCAAAATTAAGAGTAAAATCATAAGTATTTATCTCTAGATCACCTACATTAATACCAATTGGAACACTATTTAAAGTAGTTATATCATTTTCAATATCAGTAACCATTACTTGCTCTGGTAAAACTGGTATTCTTTTCGCTTTAAAACTATTATTTTGATTAATAACTTTTATTTCTTCTTCTAAATATTTAACTAAATTACTATCTTGATCAGTAATTGATGCAGTTTGAAATTCATGTAAGATGTTTCCGTCTTTAAAGACACCTCTACCTTTAATATCTTTAGGAACAATTTTCTTTCTAATACCAAAGACATTAGTATAATCAACAGGATCTTTAACTTTCATAACATAAGAGTTTTCAAAGTTTTGAGCAATACGTCTTGGAATAGAAGTTGAACCTATTCCTGTTGCAATAAAGACAATTCCATAATAAACTGAGCCTCTAATTAAATCAGGTAAATCATCATAGAGATTTTTATCTAAATCATTCATTGCATCATAGTTATTTAAAATAACAACAATTAAAGGAAGGGTTTTACCACTATTTTTTATATAATCTTGGTAACTTGCTCCATATTCTGAGAAGATCTTTTTTCTATCTGCAATAATTTCTTTTAGCATTTTAAATAAATTATGATATTTTTCATCATCCGATGGGAAAACAAGACCTCCAACATGATTTAATTTAGAAAATTTATTTAAGCTCTGTGAACCAAAATCAAAGATATAATAATTAATTAACTCTGAGCTGTAATATTTAACAGTTGAATAAATAATTGCATTTAAAGCCATTTCAAAATCTTCAGGATCTGTACTATAAATTAAAGTATTACCTTCTTTAAGAAAAGAGTATTTAACTAATCCTTGTTGTTGTAATTCTGGAGCATCATATTCCCCAATGATAGCTTCAATAGAATCATTAGATCTTTCTTGTTGATATTTTACTATTAAATCATCTATTTTAATAATTGGTTTAATATCATCTAACCATAATCTTTTTGCTTTCTTATTAACTTTTTTTGCTACTTCGATAATATTATTAACAATGGCTTGAATTTGTTCTCCTTCTGCTTTTACTTTAATACCATCATCCATTTGTATACTTTTAATAAAAGTGGCTGTATCATTTATAAAGTTAATACTTTTATCTACTTGTTTAACAACTTTATCAGAAGGATAATATTTAGCTCCACACCAAGCAGATTGTCCTAAAGCATAATATTCATCATAACCAACTTGTAAATAGAATCTACCTGTTTGCTTTAATAAAGCAGCATCAGGTTTCTTTAACATTTCATTACTATCTTGTTGATCTTGAACCTTTAAACAGATATGGAATTTTGAATTTGACCAAATTTGATCATTAACTACACCACTAGGTTTTTGAGTAGCAAGAATTAAATGAATTCCTAAACTTCTACCAATTCTTGCAATACTAATTAATTTGTCCATAAAATCAGGTTGACTACTTTTTAATTCGGCAAACTCATCACAGACAATGAATAAATGAGGGATGGCTTCATCAAGTTTACCTTCTTTATAAAAACGTTGATATTTATAAATATCTAAAGTACTTTCTCCTAATAAATCTTTCGCTTCATTAAATTTAACTTGTCGTCTTTTCGCTTCACTTTCAATACTTGCTAGTGTTCTATCCATTTCTGCTTCATCTAAGTTTGTAATAGTTCCTGCTATATGAGGAAGAACAATTCCTGCTGCTTCATTAGAAAATGCAAAAGCTAAGCCACCACCTTTATAATCGATTAAGATAAAAGCAACATCATCAGGACTATAATTAATAGCCATAGATAAGATATAAGTAATTATTAACTCTGATTTACCAGAACCTGTCATACCAGCAATTAACCCATGAGGACCATGAGCTTTTTCATGTAAATCTAAATACATTAAATTTCCATCTTCGCCTATTCCTAATTCTGCTCTTAAGCTACTAGTAGGATCATTCATATTCCATCTATTTAAGATGTTTAACTGTTCTACTTTACCAACTTTCTCCATTTCTAAAAAAGAAATAGCATTAGGTAAATTAGTATTATCATATTCAAACTCTAAAGGAACATTTGCAAGAGTTGGTACTAAATTATTCATATTTATAGTATCATTTATTTCATTAGCAAATAATATTTGTTCTTGTTCTTCATAAGAATTCTTTAAAACTCCTGAGTTCTTATCACCTAAATTAATAAAGTTATTACATTTACTAGGTAATTTACTCATTCTATCTTCTAATAAAACTAAACTGAAACCTAAATCATCACTAGATTCTGAGACTTCTTTAAAAAAGTCTTGTCTTTTAACTAAATCATAGTCATCTATAATAACAAAATATTGTGGTTTATCATAATTAGGATCATAATTTTCTTTTCTAGAGGCTACAACTATATTTAAGTATTCAGCAATTCTTTTAGAAGAATCAATATCTGTAGCAAAGAATCTAAAATTACGTTCATTATCAAAATTATGATTTAAATATCTAATATAATCCCAATTTTTTTCTTTTTCTTTAGTTGTAAATACTACTATTTTTAAATCTTCATAAGTATAAAAGGTTAATAATTGTAAAAGAATATTAGAAATAAAAGCTGGTCTTTTAGAGGCATTACCCATAACTGCTGTTAATCTGTTTTCTTTAAAAGAATAACTTACTGGTACTGCTTCTATATATTTGAATTCTTCTACTAATTTATCTGCTAATTTACGAAGATTGTCTTCATCGATTGTAAAGCCTTCTTCAGGATATTCAAATTCTATTTTTAAAGGAACTCTTCCTATTCCTAATCTAACTTCTAGAAAATCATTTTGATCTGTTCTTTTATCCCAAAAATTAATTGTTTTATTTCTAATAATATTTAGACATTCTTCTACAGTAATTAAGTTTTCTATAAGAATATCTTTTTGAAGTTTTCGCTCTTCTTCTAATTCTTTTCTTTTATCATCTAAATACTTAGAATATTTCTCTTCTATTTCTTTTCTCATCTTTTTCTTCATATGTTGATTATATATTCTTGTTATTAAAGGCCATAGAACCATAGATATTAACATAATAGATGACATAGCAATTGATGTCCAAGATTGAGCAACTGTCGCTTGTTTCGTTTGAATACGATAGATAGTATTAACTAAAGTAATACCTGCCATACATCCCATTGTAAGCATAGGTCCTATTGTAAGGATTAAAGGTAGTTCTTGGTTTTTTTCAGGTTTTGGTGGAGGACTTAACTTAATTTTTTTCTCTTCTATTATTCTTCTAAGTCTTGGAGCCTTAGAAAAGAATTCAGTTTCTTTATATAAGGGTCTATCTTTAATTTCTAGTTTTATTGGCATATCGAAATTAAAATTATATAATGTTAGATTTGCAAGTTGTTCATTTAATCTAAACATCTCTTTAGGTCCTGTTATTACTAAAATATTTGGTAAAATAATTATTCTAAGACCTAATATTTCAATTTCATCACCATTTTTTAAAAGTGATGATGCTTCTATTAAAGTAGTTTTATTAATGTAAATAGGAATATTAGTACTTTTTTCTATTAAAACTCTATTTTCTTTAAGAGAAAATTTTACTATTGTATTTTGTAAGTAATTACAATTATATAGTAAATTACACTGATCAGTTGTTCCTATAGTAAGTGATAAAGCATTGTTATAATTATAGATCCTTAACTCTTCCATTTCTACTGTTGTAACAAAAATAAGATAGTTAATATTATTTCTTCTAATTGTATAAAATCTATTAGGTATTAAAGTAGTATTTTCGATAATATTATTGTTTTCTAATACTTTTGAATCATTAGTAGAATATAAAACCCACTTATCATCTCTAGCTTCAATATTAATTAGTTTATCTTCTTCATCTATATTTTCATCAAAGCTAAAACTTCCTGAAGCTTCAAGAGGTAATTTAAAATCTATAATTCTATCAGTTAAAAATAGTGTTATTTTCATTAGTAAAACCTACCTTTTATATCGCATCTTATCTTATAGATAGATTATAGCAAATATTTGTCTTTAATAAAAGTCTATTCTTTTAAGGTTGTATAGATTTTACAATTTCATAAAGAAAGAGTGTCTTAATTAATACTTTCTTTTAACACTCTAATTTTTTAGTTTAAAGGTATATTTAGCATAGTTATATACTAAGAATAAAGATATGATAGAATAAATTATTACAAAGATTATCATAATAAGGCCAAAGATAAATGAAGACATTTCTATTCTTGAAATATAATAACATGCCCAGTAAGTTATAAGGCTTGCAATAGTATAAGTGGTACTTTTCATTTCCATACCAATATTATAAGGTTGTAATAAATAATATAAGACTAAGTTATGGATAGAAAAGAATATAGACATTGAGATAATTGATAGTATTATAATTATATAGTTTAAAGGATTAGTTGTTCCACCACTTAAATATAAAAGTATCGCTAATATTAAAGCAAGAACTATAGTTGGTAGTAAGTTAATAACTATTACTGTCTTAAGTCTTTCTCTAAATAAAGATAAAACTATTTTAGGTTCACGATAAAATCTATAAAATAGCATAGAATGATCACAGTTCATAAACATCGCATTAGTAATATTTTTACCTGTATTAATAAAATACATTAAGAATAACATATATGGTAAAAGTAATAAGGCAAATGTATTAACACCTTGTTTTAAAGCAGGAATAAAGAATATTAGTATTCCTAAAATTATTCCTATTATTAAGATAAACACAGTCGTCTTTTTAGCACTATCAATTAAGATTTTACGATGGCGTTTAACAAACAAGTCATGGAAATAGGCAAAGCCAGATTTATCACTAGTAATACCTTTATCAAGAGTAATCTGTTCCCTATTCGTTTTAGTAATTAATTCAGTGTTATTAGAAGTGTTTGTAACAAAAATATTATCTTGTTTTAATAATTCTTTACATAAATATTGATAGTTATCATAAGTTAAAACTTTTCTAAAAGATATTACTCCTAGTATTAGAGTAACAATAAAAACTATATAGAAAACATTAACAGGTATAACTAAATTATAGTATGGCAATAAATATCCAATTAATAAAAGTGATATTATTAAACCAAAGTATAAAGTCCAAGACTTAGGTTTATTTTCATTTATAATAATATTTTTCTTTTTCATGCGATAAAAATAAAATGCAATAGCGATTGATTTAACACTCACTGTAAATATCACTAACATTAGGGCTTGATACCAAGTAATAAGATTAAAGAATAATAAAATTAAAGATACTAATTGTCCTATAATAGTACTTCCTAAAAAATAAATGAAATTAGGAATAATATAGTCTTTTGCCTTCATTTTCATTAAGACTATTAAATAGTATTTATCTCTTGTGGGATTAAATATTTCTGTATTAGAGAAACTTCCAATTAATGCTAGAAAGATATAGATATGTATTATGTAACTAATATCAAAAGTTTTATAAAGAGTTAAAGGTAATAATAAGAATACATAAATATATAGTAGTTTATAACCAAAGGTTCTAATTATTTCTCTTATAATAAAGATTATAAAACTAATTACTTTAAAACTCTTAAAGCCATAAAACTTAGTAGGTATTATTTTACCTATTAAAGGTAATTTACTAATACCATAAATAATCTGATTAACAGTATAAGCATTCTTTACTTTTAAGGATA
The DNA here is from genome assembly GCA_949284575.1 of uncultured bacterium. Taxonomy (GTDB): domain Bacteria; phylum Bacillota_I; class Bacilli_A; order RF39; family UBA660; genus Onthousia. The sequence continues at coordinate 1,717 of CASDWO010000058.1, read as the reverse complement.
TTAAAAAGTTATTAAGCATCTTCTTCACCTTTTAAGATATTAATTATTTTATTCTTTAATTCTTTATCTGTTAATTCATCTCTTTTTATTTCTAAAAGCTCCCCTTTATTTAAAACTACTATTTCATCACATAAGTCTAAGGCAAGTTCCATAATATGAGTAGAAAAGATAAGGATTCTCTTTTTTTTCATTTTCTTTAATAGTTCTTTCATCTCTTCTGCTACTACAACATCAAATGAAGTTAAAGGCTCATCAAGTAATAAAATGTTTGGGCTTGCTATTAAATAGATTAACATCTGCATTTTATTTTTCATACCGTGAGAATAATCTTTCATAAGCTTATCTCTATCTTCCATATCTATTTTAACGATATCAAAATATTCATCGATAGTTTTTAAATCTTTAATGTTATCTTTATTAATATCTATAAAGTATTTTAAAAACTCTCTTCCTGTTAGAAATTCAGGAACGACAGGTGTTGATAGAACATAACCTATATCACTACTTTCGATTTTTTTATTAGACTTCCCATCACTTAAATAAAACTCTCCAGTATCACACTTTAAATCTTCATTTAAGCAGTTAAAGAAGGTAGTCTTCCCTGCTCCATTTCTTCCTAGTAGGCCATAAATCTTACCACTTTCAAAAGTAAAATTAATATTTTTTAGTACTTCTTTTTTATCAAAGCTTTTACTTAGATTTTCTATTACTAACTTCATAATTACTCCCCATTTCTTTTTAAGTCTATCATAGGTAAATCTAAATATCAACATCTATAATTTCTACTTAAAATAATCTCTTACAAAACGGTAAAAATTACCAGTTAAAACTTTGTATTTTTAATTGTTATAGGATATATAATATGTTACCATATGCCTAGGAACATTTAATAGTTGGGTGGGACCTCAGAAAGGAGGTCGATATAATGAACAAGAAAGATTCATTAATTATTGCTTTAGTAGTTATAATCCTTTTCCAAAATCTATTACTGCTTTTAGCTTTAATATAGAAAAGCCACCTAACTCACATCGTTGAATTAGGTGGAACAATTATTATATAGGTTTCACTCAACACGACAATATTAAGTGTTCCTACTTTTTTATTTTATGTAAATTTCTTTTACATATTCATATTATCATAAATATATATTATTTTCAAGTAATATGTAAATAATAAAATTTACGAAAATTTCTACTTAAAATAATATCTTACAAAGCAGAAAAAATTACCAGTTAAAACTTTGTATTTTTAATTGTTATAGGATATATAATATGTTACCATATGCCTAGGAACATTTAATGGTTGGGTGGGACCTCAGAAAGGAGGTCGATATAATGAACAAGAAAGATTCATTAATCATTGCTTTAGTAGTTATAATCCTTTTCCAAAATCTATTACTGCTTTTAGCTTTAATATAGAAAAGCCACCTAACTAACATCTGTTGATTAGGTAGCCTAACAATAATATTAAAGGCTCACTCAACACAGCAATATTAAGTGTTCCTTCTTTTTTATTTTATGCAAATTTCTTCTGCATATTAATGTTATCACAAAATATTATATTTTTCAAGTTATCCTAATTTGAGTTTCGGTTTTTTATGAAAAATTTAAATTACTTAATTCTCTTTTTTATTAAGAAATGCAAAAACTATGCAATTTATTAATTTACATTTTATTTACAAAGATTATTTTTAAGTTGACACTACTTAAAGATAAGG
>CASDWO010000057.1 GCA_949284575.1 uncultured bacterium | reverse complement strand
CTACTGCTCTTTTACTTTGCGATATTCTTCATCTATGATTGAGTATAGGTAACACTCTACTTCTTTTTTTGTTTTCTTTTTTAAAAATTCTCGGTAACCATTTAATTGTTTATCATAATTGGAGTCATCAATATTTTTTAATTTATAGTCAACTATAATCATTTTATTTTCATGCTCAATAACTAAATCCATAATTCCATGAGTATTTTCTTCTCTATCTATAAATTCATATTCTGGATAAAAAGTACCGTTGATATTTTCTACTACTAAAGAACTTTTTAAGAAAGCTTCTATTTTTTCTTTGATTCTTCCTGATAATCCTTCTAAATTAGGATGTTTAAAATCTAGTTGTTCTAATACTTGGTGTACTCTAACACCAAACTCCATCTTTTCTTTTTCTTCTTTTGTCTCTAAACGAAGAATATCTTTAGAGTATCTAGTATGTTCTACTGGAATAGCCTCTAGTTCTAACTCCTCTACTGTTAACGTATCCGTAGATAATTTTAATTCACTTTCATTTGTATTATTTTTAGATAATAAATAATCTTTCGATGGAGTAACACTTACTTTTCTTTCATATGGTAAAAGAGAAGAATAAATACTTTTAATAATAGATAAGAAAGAATTATACTTACTACGTATTGCACTACTTACTAGACCCTTACTTTCTGTCTCTTCTTCTATTTCTTCTACTACCATAATCATCTTTTCTTTTGCTCTAGTTAAAGCAACATAGAATAATCTTATCTTTTCTGATACTTCTTCTTGTTTTGCTTTTTCTTTTACCAAAGTCTTTAAAATCGTATCTTTATAAAAATCAGTAACCATAGGTAACACAATACCATACGTATTATCAAATAATATTCTCTCTTTTAAATCACGTAAATTAAACTTAGAAGCAAATCCTGCAAAATAACAAATAGGAAACTCTAATCCCTTAGATTTATGAATAGTCATGATTTTGCAACTATTACTGCTATCTGTATTTACATTAAATTTTAAATCCTGACCAGTATCAAAAATAGCATCTAAATGCGTAATAATATCTTCAATAGTATAACCAGTAGCCTCTAAATTACCAATCAAATTATATACATACTCTAAGCGAACTTGAAAAGAAGTAACATTACCAATTTTTAATAATTTACCTTCATAATCTACTTCTTTCATAACCGTTAAGAAAAACTCACTAGCAGACATTTCTCTAACCTTTTTACTTAATTCTTCACAAACCTGATATAATCTAGTCTCTGGTATTTTATCATTCACTAAAGCATCATAAATTTCTTCATCAGTAAGTTCAAATAAATAACTTCTAGCAACTGCTACAAAACTATATTTTAAGCTATCAAAATTATCTTTTTTAAAAATTCTAACAATCAAATTTAATAAATGCTTTAATACTAAAATATCATTATCTTTACTAAGTGACTCTTCTTTTAAAATAGAAAGAGGTATTCCCAAATATTCAAATATTTTTTTATATAACTCAAAATTCTTACTTTTATCTAACAAAATAACAAAATCACTATAAGAAATATCCCTAATAACTCCTGTATCTTTATCAAAGACTTGATATTTATTCTTTACTTTTTCTTTAATATCTTCTCCGATAATAAAAGCTTCTTGTTCATCTTTCGTAATAGGAACTGTCTTATCATACTGATAAGTTAATAACTCCATATGATGATTATCTGGAGTCTTTCCATCCGTCTCATAAGCCTTATTTCCAAATACCATTTGATGAGATGCTTGATAATCAGCACCACCTATTTCATCATCCATAAATTGATTAAATAACAAATTAATATCTTCTAGTACTTCTCTTCTCGACCTAAAGTTTTTAACTAGATCAATCTTAATTCCTTGATCAGTATCCCGGTAAGTATCATACTTTTCTTTAAATAAATAAGGATTAGCATTACGAAAACGATAAATAGACTGTTTAATATCTCCTACCATATATACATTATTATTAGCAATCAATCCAATAAAAGTCTCTTGCGTATCCGAAGTATCTTGATACTCATCTACCATAATCTCATGAAAACTATGAGTTAATTCTTTCCGAATCTCTGGATGATTCATAACAATACTAATCGCCAGCCTAGAAATATCTGTAAAGTTATAAATCTCCTCTTTTTCTTTATAAATAGAAAGTCTTTTATCTAATTCTTTGATAATAGAAATCATCTCTTGTTGCTTAGAAACCGTACTTTCTAATTCCTTTTTCATCTCTTCTATAGAAGAATAAGTCATCTCCTCTTTTACTTCATCTAATACTTCTACAAGTTGCTTCTTTAAGGCCTTACCCGCTTCATCAGAATTCTTAGGAAGTGTTGGAAACCGTTCTAATTGATCTAGTGCCTGTTTTTGTTCTTCATAAGTCTTTTTAGTTAAAAAAGAATATAGATAATCTTCTACCTTTGTCATATACTTACCATCAAAGTAACTTGACATTTCTTGAAGAATTCCCCTTATCTCATTTATTTTTTTATGAATACTTTCTAAATATTCATGAACAACACCATCCCAAGACTTGGTATAGCAATCTAAATATGTTTCTAAAAAATGTTCTTTATCATATTTTAACTCTATTTTTTGATAAATATCTAATAATCCCTTCTTTAATTCTTTATCATCTTTATAACAAAAATCATGAATTAATGACGTAAATCGTTTGTCTTGTAATAAATATTTCTCATCTAAAATTTCATCTAATAATTCTTGTTTTTTAATATTAATAACAACATCATCTGTAATTTGAATATTACTGGTACAATTAATTACTGTATGATACTTTTTAACAATCGATAAAGCAAAGGAATCAAAAGTCGTAATATAAGCACCATCAATACGATTTGCTTCTTCTTCTAATCCTGGTGTTTTTCTAATAGCTTTTCGAATTCTCTCTTTCATCTCTGCCGCTGCTGCATTCGTAAATGTTAATACTAATAATTCATTAATATGAACGCCACTTTTTAATTTTCTAATTACTCGCTCGGTTAAAACAGCAGTCTTACCAGAACCAGCTCCCGCAGACACAATAATATTCTTTCCCTCACTATCAATAGCCAGTTGTTGCTCCGGTGTCCAAGATGGCATCAGCATCCCTCACTTTCTAAAAAAGATAAATCTTCTACTTTATCCAAATATACCATATCTTTTTGAGTGTGATAGCAAATATCCTTAAACTCACAAAACTCACAAGAAAGATTTTTACCATCATAAATTTTCGGATTAATCGTAAAATCTCCTGCTAAAATACTATCCATATCTTTCTTAATTTCATCTTTAGTATAGCGAATAATATCATAAACTTCTTTATCATTTAATACTTTCGCATACCGATAAAATCCCTTATCAGTATATTTCATACTCTTAATTACTTCACTATTTTCATAAGTAGGATCAAATCGGTCTAAAACACTTAAATCATCAGTAGAATATCCTTGTAATTTCATCCTATCTTTTTTAATATCGTCTATATTTTTCTTATCATAAGATGGATAATTAAATAAAATATTTTGATAATAAATACCAGTAAAAATAGGATTTTCGAACACTTTAGAATAATTAATTAAATATAAATATACCGATAATTGCATAGACAAGCCGTATTTCATTTTTTCTAGTCTTGTATCTACTGTTCCTGATTTATAATCAACAATCGCAAAATACGTATCTTCTATTTTTTTATAATACATAATCTTATCTATCGTACCAGTAAAAACAACTTCGATATCTTTTTTTAATGGTATCTCTACTTTCTTTTCATGTAATTCATCATTATATCCTAATATTAAGTCTTGTTTTTTTTCTTGTTCTAAAAGATCTAATAACTCTTTCTTTAACCTGACAAGTAATACTTTTTCTTTTAATGATAATTCTCTTTTTTCTAAATACTTTTGATATTCTAGTTCAAAATCAAAATTAGTATTCTTATATAACTGTAAAATTCTATGATATAGTGACCCTATAAAAGCTGCAAAACTATCAGTAAAGGTATTTAACTTTAAAACATAGGTTAAATAATACTTAAACTTACATTCGTTATAAGAATTAATACTAGTATAAGATAATTTTAAAGGATAAGGTAAATGTTCTAAATAAGTATCATGACAAATTCCTGTAAAACGATTATCATACGTCTGATATGGCATCTGATAGTGCGTATATAATTCTTTTAACATTGGTGTAATTTCTTGATATCTATAATAAGTATCTAGTTTAGCACCTAGTCTTAATTGATTATAGCGATTACTAAAAGAATAGCTATCCTCTTTTTTCTCTACTACTTTTATGTGATACTCCTCTATCATACTAGATGGATACATACTTTGAAAAGGAGTCTGTAATTTATAAGATAAATAAAGATTAGGAATAGAAGAAAGTACATCAATTAAAGCACGTTTCGCACGTTTATTTTTCTGATCCGTAGAATATAATAACACTTCACTTTTATCCTTATCAGAAATATATTGTGTATCTTTTTCTAACTTTGGAAGATTATCTTGATTAAATCCTAAGACAAAGACATATTCATCATCAAAAAATTCTTGATTAACAAAGTTACTTACACAGACCGCATCCTGATATTCTTCTTTAGAAATAGTTGCTGATTTAATATTAGATACTAGTAAATCACGATATTCACTACTTCCATCATCTAATTCCACTAAAGAATTTAAAATAGATACTAACTTTTTCGTAATTCTATTACTATTTTCTAAATCAACTTCTCCCGTCTTCAAATATTCTTTTACAATATCACATCCATAAATAGGATACTTCACTGGTAAATTAATAGGTATTTTATAATAAGAAAAGATTCTATCGATAGTATAAAAATAATCCTTCGATACATTAGTAACATATATTTTATGAATATCAACACCCTGCCTTAAAAGTTCAAGTATCTCTAAAGCAACACCATTCACTTCATCTTCCATGGTTTTATATTCTGTTGCAACCAACTCTTTAAAAGGTACTTCTTCTCTATCATCAACACCTAATGCCATACGTTCATATAACTCTAAATTAGGATAATTTAACACCACTATTTTTTTATTCTTTAAATAATTGCGAAATTGTTGATGATATTCCAACAAACCATGTTCTTTTAACTCTTTTTTTAATCCTTGTAAAAAGACTAATTTCTCATTTTGATACTTTTTATCATCTTCAATTACATAAAGATAACTTAAATATACACGACATACATCTACTTTATAATGATACTTTTTCATCAAATATAAAATAGCACTATCTTGATAAGTAAAAAAATAATTACCAAGATACTCTTCCTTAGTCATAAACTTTACATTATATAACTTTCCTTCTTGTTCTAATTGCTTTAATATCTTTAATTTCTCTTCATTAGGACAAATAATTAATATATTATCTTCTAATGTTACCATACTCTACTCCTTTCTTTTTTTTATCTAAAATATACCCTAAAGTAACACTTGCTAAAACTGCTTCTAATATTTGTAAAGAATAAGCATATTCTGGTGTAACTTCAACAATTAAATAATAGATAAAATAACTAACTAAAATAAAACTAATAAATATTTGCGGACTCTTATATATTTTTTTAAATATTGTAATCACACTTAATAGTGACATAATAAAAAAGAAATATACAAAAAATTGATTTACCATAATATAAAATTGTATTTCTTCTTCCTCTTTGTTATCATTAAAGAACCTGCCTATATCAGAACTAAACCAGATAGTTTTAATTTTATTTAAAAATAACTTAGGAAAATCTAAATAATCTTCCCTAATTCTTCTATTTAATTCTTTTTTAGTTTTTTCTACACTTCCTAAATACTTAAAATCATCTTCTTGAATTCTACCATTACTAGAAACATGAATTCCTTCTAACACTCTCCAAGCCGGATTTTTATTTGCTAATCCATTAGGAGAAATACCTGTTACTTTGAATACATAGGAAGTACTAACTAGTAAGATAATAAAAGTACTAACAATATACATCATACTAAGAAAAAGCATCTTTTTTTCCTTCTTCTTAATAATCAAAAATACTAAATAAAAAACGAATCCTATCACAATAATAAAAATATCTCTTTGTAATACTTCAGCAATCACAAGTAATATTCCAATCACAATTGAACGAAATACTGTAATTCTTTTTTGTCTAATCCATAAATATATCACAATCAATACTAATAACATAGATAATATTTGATTAGATAATAAACTAGGAAATAATAGTGGAAATAAAAAGATAGAATAAATAATACTAATGATACTTGCTGCTTTTTTATTAGATAGTTCCTTACTAATTAAATAAATAAAAACAATAGTAAAAGAACTAATAACACAATTTACAATCTTTAAAAATAATACACTATTAACAATAGATAACAAGATAGATTGATAAAAAATATGACCTAATTGATATCCAAAAGTAAGAACAGGAAGAGAAGACTTATAACTTTCTGTATGAGAAATCAATTCTAAAGAAGCATCATACATCGTCTTATAATAGGAACTAACTGGTATATTAATCATCAATACCATAAATACTCGAAGTAGTAAAGAAAAGAAAAAAAGAAAAAGAAGAAACTTATGATTACAAATAAACTTCTTTAATTTTTGCATAGTATGATTATAGGTAAGGCTTTGGCTCTGTTTCCTCCACCTTTTCCCCAATCCTACACCGTACGGGATTATTTCTAATCATACGGCGTGCCATCAAAGTTAGTCTTTTACTTTACTCTGTTTATATTATAGAGTCCAAAAACTAAATTGTTAGCAGATTGTTCTCCTTTCTTATTTTATTTATTTCATCTAGTTGTTTTGAAGTCAACCCCTTTTTGAGCCTTATTATCTCTATCAAGTCATCAACTTCTTTCTTTTCTATTAATTCTTTTACTTTATTTTCTACTAAAATTATATTATCATATTTATTGTTAAAAGCGATGTTTTTCCTTTTAACTATTTTTAGATTTGATATATTTAGTATCATTTTATTAGTAAAAGCATATTTACCTAATTGTCCACAGAATTTTGATATTACATTATCATTATATTCTACTGTTTCATCTAGGTAAGGATTTTTGAGTATTACCTCTATCATATAAAGGTTTTTAATCTTTAGTTCTTTATAGAACTCATTTCTTGATTTATTATTATAGTAATCAATTTTATTTCCTTTATATCTTGGTTCTTGATATTTTACTTTTTCTATCAAGGCTAGAGGTCTTCCTCTTATATATGGTATTTCTTTACCATATGTTTTTACTATAAAGTTATCTTCTTTGATATCTTCCTCGAAAGTAAGAACTCCTAAGAAATTCCTATTTATATATGTATTTATTATAAACCCTAGTTTATGTAGGTTTCTAGATATATTAACAGCTTTGCAGTAATAGCCATGTATTCCTATCACCATACTATTATATTTATCTATCTCTTCCTTACACTTCTTCTTATTCCATTTATTTCTCTTTATCTCTCGCACTTGCTTTTTTAGTTTATCAGTTGTATTTTTTATGGCTTTTTCTGTCATATTACTAACTACTTTTAACGTACTCTTATGTTTCTTTAGTTTAAATCTAAAACCTAGGAAGTAAGAGTTTGTTTTCTTTAAGTTTACTATTTTGGTTTTCTCTTCACTCACTTCAAGTTTTAGCCTTTTCTTTAGCCATATTGTTGTCTTACCTAACATATCACTTGCAATCTGATATGTGGGACACAATATTTTAAAGTCGTCGGCATATCTCACAAATCGAATTCCTTTATTCTTTTTACTATCTAACCACCAATCTAGTTCATTTAATACTACATTTGCAAGTAGTGGTGATAGTATTCCTCCTTGTGGAGTCCCCTTATTAGGTATTCCTACACCTTTAACTTCTGCTTTTAGCATCTTTGAAATAATTGACAGTAGATTTTTATCACGTATTCCTAGTTGCCATAACTGCTTTAAGAGTTTCCCATGGTCTATATTATCAAAGAAACCTTTGATATCTATATCTACCATATAGTAAAGTTTTTCTTTTACAATGTAATTAGTCATTTGACTTATTGCCCTAGAACAACTTCTCCCTTCTATAAAGCCATTACTATTATTATGGAATTTGAAGATTAGTATCGGGCTTAGTACTTGATATGTCGCTTGTTCAACAATTTTATCGATTGGCTCTTTTATTCCTAGATATCTAATCTTTCCATTAGACTTTGGTATACCAACTCTTTTAATCATTGACGGCGTGTAATTCTCTAGTTGCTTTTTTGTATTTTTCAAGTACTTATAAAATTTCATGTTACTTATAAAATCCATATTTTTACCACTTAGTCCTCTAGCTTTACTTCCATCATTGTTTTTGATGTTTCTATAGGCTAGCCTAATGTTGTTTTCTTCATTTATGTATTTCATTAAATCATGAAACACATAGTTGTTTTTACTCCTTTTATTAAGTACATCAAACTCTTCTTGCATACAATAATATTCGTTATTTCTTAGTTGCACAATTTTAGTTTTCTCTTCTCCCATAGTCAGTCAGTACAGTTTCCCGCCTTATACTTCTTTTAGTCTATAATAGAACCTATGATTTTTATAAACTTTTCTAGTAGAAGATTAACTCTGACTAGTGCCTTTCCCTCCACATCTTGTTATCAATGTTTCATAAGTACTTTGACACCGCTTTCACAAGGATTAAGTTAAGTTATAGTCATTACTTTTCCTTAACAATACCGTCATCGCCTAATAGGGCTCTTGTATTCCTTGCTTATCAAGTTCCGATAAAACTATCTATTCATATATACTTTTAGGACTTCTCTATGAGCCTGTAGACTTGATAGTACCTGTAATACTATATGGTATTTCATAGGTGATTTTCTTACTTTACCACATCTACAACACACTTGGTGTCTATGTCATTTCTAACATGTGTATTCTAGACCCGTACACTCGAGAATTTGTCGATTAATACTATCACTAGTTCTTAACATTCTATCCATGAGTATTTTATAGACCACCGACCTATCATATACAGATTATACCTCTATAACCGTTTCCTTGATTCTCATTAGGGTATACTTCAGTCGACTTTAGCAAGTTCTCATACACATCAATATCTATTACTATTATTGTGCATGTCGCAGTTCTTATGGAAAGCATTTTGTGGCGTTACCCATTCATTCTACTTTTCGTTTTATCAGTTACAAGTTATAAAACTTGTCTATCGATTTTCTCGATAGAACTTGCCGCACATCACCT
>CASDWO010000056.1 GCA_949284575.1 uncultured bacterium | reverse complement strand
CTGTTTTGATTATATATCAATTATAAACATATTTTAAAATAATGAGTTTTATTTTATAATTTAATAGGAGGTATTATATGATTACTAGAGAAAAGATTGTTGATTCTATCGATTATGTAGTTAATCAGTCTAATTATGTATCCATTAATAAAGAAAATATTTCTTCAGTTTTGCCTTTGTTATCAGAAATTCGGAAAACTTCTTGGCTAAATTCTGATGTTTTAGATTTAAGTAAGTTAGATGAAGAACAAGTTATATTGTATTTTTTACTTTGTGAGTCCTTTAATTTTTGTTTCTGGGATTCTGATATTAAGTGGAAGATAGAGTATCATGGAGAATGGTATTCTGGTTCTTATGGAGTTTTTTATGTGGTTGCTAGGGCTATAGAAACTGGAAAATTATCTTTAGATGTTTCTTGTTTAGAAAAGTTAACTATAGAGGATTTAGATGATATTTTTTATGGAACAACGTCAATTCCACTATTAAAAGAACGTTTTGATATTTTACAAGGTTTAGTTCAGGAACTTAAGAATGTTTCTAGTTTAACTGAGCTATTTGATGTTTCTACGGATATAGAGTTACTTGATAGAATTGTTAGCACTTTTCATAATTTTAGAGATGTTAGTTTATATCATGGAAAAGAGGTTTATTTCTTTAAGCGGGCTATTTTATTAGTAGGGGATTTGTCTTTAAATGTAGATTCTATTTCTAAAAAAATTAAAGATAATAATCAGATGTTGGGATGTGCTGATTATAAGATTCCTCAAGTATTACGTCATTTTGGTATTTTAGAATATTCTAAGGAGTTATCTTTGTTAGTTGATAGTAAGCAAGAGATTCCTAAGGATAGTGATGTGGAAATTGAAATTCGAGCTAATATGCTATATTGTATTGAATTAATTAAAGAAGAATTAGTTAGTCAAGGAAAAGATTTTAATTCTGTTGAAATCGATAATGCTTTATGGTTATTAAGTAAAAACCCTTCTGTTAAAGATAGGCCACATCATTTAACCAGAACTACTAATTATTAATATTGGGAGGTGGATTATGATACCTAAAGTAGTATTTCGTCCTATGACGCTAGATGAAAATATCGATGTCATAGACTGGTCTTATTTTGAAAATAATGGTTCTTTAGATGTACATAACTATGTTTTAGAATATTATCCAGAACTTTCTAATTTAGAAGGTTGCGATAAAGATATTATTTTAGATAGAATTAGGGATGTGGTTTCTAGGGATTATTACCATTATGAACAAAAAATTAAAGATGAAGTGATAAGATATCAAGATATTTGGGATAAATATAATGACAATTATATGTTGGATGTTTCTAAATATTTAGACTGTGATTGGGATGATATTTGTTCTATTAGTGCTAGTGTTGGACTTATTCCTGTGTTTCCTAGATATTTAGATACACATAGTTTTTGTCTTTCTACTAATGTTAGTGAAGATAAATTAATAGAGACTGTTTGTCATGAATCATTACACTTTTTATGGTTTTTAAAATGGAAAAGATTAGTTCCAAGTACTAATCGTAGAGAGTTTGATTCTCCTTTTATGCCCTGGGTATATAGTGAGATGGTTGTTGATCCAATTTTAAATTATATATTTAATTCTGAGAAATCGGGTATTTCTTTTCGGTCATATGATAGTTTTTATCATTATCAATATCATGGTAAGAATGTTATGGAAGCTTTGCAAGATATTTATCGTGAAAATACTTCTATAGAAGAAAAAATAATTCATGGATATCAGTACATTTCTGAAGCAGTAAGTTCAATTAAAATTAATAATTATCTTTCACAAAATGTATTACATCCTGATTATCTTTTTCATGGTAGTCCTTCCGTATTAGATACCTTAACTTTACATACTTCACATGATAGTAATCAAAACTTGGATAATGTGGATACGTCAATTTTTCTTACCTCTTCTTTGTTAATTGCTTCTTGCTATGCATTTAAAGATAAGATAAAAGAAGAAAGTGAAAAAAATAATCTCGATTGGGACTTTCAAATATCGTCTACAGAAACAGTACCTATTATGACTATGGAGAATGTAGTTATCCCTGATGATTTATCTGGTTATATTTATGTATTTCCTTACAATGATTCTTTTAGGCATGAACCCGAAGATTCTTTACAGTATAAAAGTTACAAAAATTTGCAACCAATTGATGTTGTCTTAATACATTATTCTGACTTTAAGAAACATTATGTACTAAATAATAAGAGCAAATCATTATAATGTTTGCTCTTTTATATATGTTTTATTAAGACTAATGTTTTTTCTTTTCCGTATAAATTGTAATCTTCTAATGATTTTTTATTAACGTAATCTTCTAGCTTTTCTTTGTTAAAGTGTAATATTTCATTTATAAAAGTGGTATCTTTTAGAAAATTTACAAAACCATCACTATAGATTGCAATTATATCATTTTGCTCTAATGCGATTTGCCCTGTTCTTATAAAATGTTCTGCGTTTTTTTCTCCGGTTATTGCTCCATAAGATACGCAAATTCCGTTTTGTATATTATTTGGATTGTTTCTAAAGTCTCTTCTTACTATTACTCTTGCCTCTGGTAAGTTCCAAGGAATATTAATTTTATTTATATAAGGGTCACTATAAAGTTTTTTATCATCTTTTGTTTGAAATTTTATATTTCCATTATTATCGTATACAATAATTCCACAATCACAGATATAAGCATATTCTAATACATTATCCTTTATTTGGATACTGGCTGCTACTGCACCATAATAGTCATTTTGTAAGTAATCACATTGCTTTATATATTTATTGTTCAGTTCTTTTACTGCATTGTTACAAGCTATTAATCTTTCTTTTATCATTCCATTACTTTCTTTGAAAGCCTCTGTAATTGTTTTGGCTGCTAATTCTCCTCCAGATGGTCTAGGATATAGATTTAACATTTCAGTAAAAGAGATACTATTTAAATCACTAATTTCTACGGGATCTCTTGTGATTCCATCTGCAACAATTGCTTCTTTATCTGTTGCATAAAATTGGTCTTCTATAGGAAAGTTGCAATTTAGTGTTTTGGTATTTTCAAAAGTATTTTGATATATTAACATGCTTTTCTCCTTTT
>CASDWO010000055.1 GCA_949284575.1 uncultured bacterium | reverse complement strand
TTTTTTCTTCTCATAAAATAAATCCTCCCTTGATTTTAGATTTTGGTTGGCAGACCATTTTCTATTATATCAAAGGAGGATTTATTTTTCTCTTAACGCCACCGCTTCTTCAGCTCTCACCCGCATAGCGGGTGGTTTTGTTCTGTTCCTATCCCGGAACATAATAAAAATAGCTAAAAATCATCTTAGCTATTTTTTCTTATATTCATTAGTTATCCACATCATAATTACTTTTACAATATAATCTACTTCCATATCAGTTAATTCTCTATCTTTAGGAATACCATACCATTTATTTAAACAACTACGACAACAAGTAGCAGTAGCATGTTCTGCAATAAAAACAGGATGTCCCCTCATTGGTGTTTGTTTTCCATCGTTTGGAATAATACTTGGCTTTAATCTTTTATTTATAAAGTCATAAGCATGTTCTTTAATTTTATCTAATCCTTTTTTATCGATATACTCTATCTCCTTTTCCTTAAGATGAAAACTACTTCTAAACTTTGATTTAGATAATCTATATAATAAATAATTGATATCTTGCATTAAAACACCTTCTTTACAAAAACAAGTTCTATAATTATACTAACACAAGAGGTGATATTTTTGAAAGTATTTCATACCCTAAAACCAATTTATAATAATGAATCTAAAATTTTAATATTAGGTAGTTTCCCATCCATTAAATCAAGAGAAAATAGTTTTTATTATGCTCATCCTAAAAACAGATTTTGGCCTACTTTAGAAAAGGTATTTAACGAAGAAATAAAAACCAATAAAGATAAAGAAAATTTCCTCTTATCTCATAAAATTGCCCTTTTTGATGTCGTAAAAAGCTGTAATATAACAGGTTCAAGCGATAGTAGTATTAAAGATGTTATACCTAATAATATCAAAAAAATAGTCCAAGAAAGTAATATCAAGACTATTTTCACAACGGGCACTAAAGCCTATAGTTTATATAACAAATATCTATTTAAAGATGTAGAAATAGAAGCTATTAAACTACCATCTCCATCTCCAGCAAATTGTAAAAAAGGAATAGAAGAAATTCTACTCAAAGAATATTCGCAAATCAAAAAATATTTATAACTCTTTCCTTGATTTCAAAAGTCTAAGACTATTTAAAACTACTGTAACACTACTTAATGTCATCGCAAGACTAGCAATCATTGGATTAAGTTTAATAGGTAAAAAACCTGTAGCAAGAGGTATCATAGAAACATTATAAAAAAGTGCCAAAAATAAATTTTCTTTAATTATTCTAAAAGTCCTCTTACTAATATTAAATAAAGATGGAATTAACATTAAACTATCTCTTAATAAAACAATATCACTAGCATCAGCACTAATATCAGTTCCTTTAAAAACACTAATAGAAACAGCTGCTTTTTTTAAGGCAGGACTATCATTAATCCCATCTCCTACCATCATTATATTATTGTTAGTATTATTTTTTTCAATAAAATCTAACTTTTCTTTAGGTAAAACATCACTAATTACTTTATCAATACCAAGCTTATTTGCAACAGAAAAAGCGATATTTTTATTATCCCCTGTTAACATTACAACTTTCTTATTCATTTCTTTCAATGTTTTAACAACACCAAAAGAATCTTTTTTTATCTCATCGCTTAAAAAGAAAACAGCCAAGACTTTCTCATCAGTAAAAAGAAAAATAATACTATTATTAAGATTATCTAAATATTTTTTATTATCTAAGAAAGGATTATTTAACTTTTTCTTTATAAGAAAATTTAATCCACCAGCATAATACTTTGTTTTATTAATAATAGCACTAACTCCAAATCCTGCTTCTTCTTTAAAATTTGTAACTAAAACTCTAGGAAATTCACAAGTTTCAACTATCCCTTTTGCAAGTGGATGATTAGAATTTAATTCTAAATTTTGTAAAATAATTAGATCATCTCTTTGATAAATACCATCTATTAATTTTATTTTCGCTTCTGTAAGCGTCCCCGTCTTATCAAAAACAACTGTATTAATGTTATTAATTAATTCAAAACTATTACCATTTTTTACTAAGATTCCTTTTTTACTACAATAAGAAATAGCTAAAACTATCGCAAGAGGTGTAGCAAGTCCTAAAGCACAAGGACAAGCAACTACCAAAACAGATACCAAAGAATTAATCGCTAAACCAAAAGAATTTCCTAATAGTAAATGGATAATAAAACTAACAACTGCTACTATAAAAATAAAAGGAACAAAATAAGCACTAACATGATCAGCAAATTTAGCAATATTAGGTTTAGAATTAGTAGCATCAATAACTAAATCAACTATTTTAGAAATACTAGAATTTTTTCCTACAGATAAAGCCTTATATTCAATATATCCATCATAATTATAACTACCTGCTAATACCTTAGAGTTAATTTTCTTTTTTATAGGACCACTTTCACCTGTTAAAAATGACTCATCAACATAAGTTTCTCCTTTAACAATAACACCATCTACACTAATTTTATCCCCTGCTTTAGAAACAACAATATCTCCTTCTTTAATTTCATCTATTGTTACCTCAACTTCTTTATTGTTTTTCTTAACAATCCCTTTCTTAGGAGTAATTTCCACAAGATTTCTAATACTATCAGCAGCTCTACTTTTATTTTTACTTTCAATAAAACGTCCTAACTTCACAAAGAAAATAATAGTAGCAGAACTTTCAAAATAAAGATTATGAAAATAACTAACTCCTGAAGTTATCATCAAAAAAGCAAAATAACAGCTATATAGAAAATTTACAATAACTCCTACTCCCACTAAAGTATCCATATTAGGATGTCCTTTTATTAGATTTAAAATTCCATTTTTAATAATATCAAACCCATAAAAGATAAATAACACTGTCAAAAAAAATACAAAAATAGTATAAATAACAGGTTCTTTATGAATATCTAAAAACGATAACATAGGTAAGTTAAACATATTTCCCATTGAAACATACATAAGAACTATCTCTAAAATTGTAAATAATATTAACAAACTTTTCGCATTTTTAGACTTACCTTCCTCACTTTTACCAAGGCTTTTAAATCCTGCTTGTCTAATATATTTTTCAATCTCATTGATAGATAAATTATCTTTATATTTAATAGTTGCTGTAGCAAGGACTAAATTAACACTAGCTTCAACTATACCTTCTTGTTTATTTAAAAATTTTTCTAATCCGAGAGAACAAGCAGTACAAGTCATTCCCTCTATATTCAAAATAACTTTTTTCATTACAGCTCACTATCACTAATTACAGCAAATTCTAAATTATTAAGTAGTTTCTTCACTTCTTCTCTAATCTCATCATTTTTTAACTCTACAACAACTTCTCCTTTAGTATGATCAGCTTTAACATTCTTAACACCTTTTATCATTTTTAAAGAGTTTATTATTCTATTTTCACAGCCTGTGCAATGCATATTAGAAACATTATATTTTATTTTCATTATTAATCTCTCCTCGTATAATATCTATTAAAAAATGTATCTTGTTCGATTATTTTATAGATACATTTATGCTATCATTTAATTAGGAATACTTAGTATGAGTGTTTATCTCCTTATTTTCCATTTCTAATGGTTAGAAAGGAGACTTGCCTATGAGCAAGAAAGATTTATTAATAACGATATTATTACTAATAATAGTACTTTTAATATTATATAAATAAACACCCTTTACATCACTGTATAAGGGTGAACTCATTTTATTGAGATAAATACCCATGATGCAAAACTAGGTATTCCTCTTTTTTATTTATATGTAAATTTTCTTTACGTATTCATCATATCATAAATATATCTTATTTTCAACTGGCTTTTATACCTTAATTTTATCTTTTCATTAGATAAAATTCTTTGCCTTTTTCACTATCAGTATCATGAACCATATGATAAGAAAATATATCACTTAATCTTTTAAGAGAATTTTCTTTAAAACTCAAAGCTTTATCATTTTTATCAGATACAAAGCCTATAAACATATTAGGAAAGTTCTTTGCACATGATAGTTTAATTATTTCTGATACTTCATTACGACTAAATTCATCCATAAATACAACACCTGTATCAAATTCAGAAATATCTGGATATCTATAACCATGAGGTGTATATGGTAGCTTTGGTCTATGATATCTAAAATAATCATCTGCTTCTAATGTTTTAGGAACTGTTATTGTCGCATCAGCTTCAAGATAACCTAAAGCACCTTTTATATCATATTCTTCTAACTCACTATAAGTAACTTTTCTAGATAATAGAAATTGCTTATATTCTCTTAAATATTGTGACATAGAATTAGGTACAGATTGAACTAACTCTAAAGTTTGATAATAGTTTTCAGGATTAAATCCATTCGACCTAATAAAGTCATAGAATAATTTTGAATTATTATTATTCATTTTTAAATCCTCCTTCAATGAAATTGGCTATATTATATCAAAAAGTATATAATTTGTCAAAGTTTAAAAATCTATACTATCAAGATATTCTCTTGCAACATCTCTTGGATTTTCTCCTAGTTCATCTACTCTATAATTTAATTCACTCATAATATCATTATTTAACTTACTTCCAAGACTACTTAATACTTCTTCTATTTCTGGATACTCTTCTAAAGTATCACTTCTAACAAGTGGTATTGCATAGTATGGTGGAAAAGCATTTTTATCATCTTCTAAGACGACAAGATTAAATTTCTTTAATAATCCATCAGTTGCAAAAGCATCTACGACATCACTTTCATTATTTATTAAAGCTGTATATCTTGGACTACCATCTATCCCAATAACATCTTTAAAGTTATAGCCATAAACACTACTTACTCTATCTAGTCCATCTTCTCTATTGATAAATTCAAGACTTGGGCTGATGACAAGATTACTTGAAACACGTGATAAATCACTCATTGTCTTTAGGTTATAAAGATTAGCAGTTTCTTGTTTAACAGCAAGTGTATAGGTATTATTAAAGCCCATTTGATCTAACACTTCAATATTATATTTACTATTCAAATCACTTTTAACAGTATTATAAACTTTATCTATATCAGTAATAGGCTCATAATTTAAAGTATCTCCATAGACAGTACCTGTATAGTCTATATATAAATCAATATCTCCTCTTTTTAAAGCTTCAAAACAAACCTGCGTACCACCTAGATTACAGTTCTCTACTACATCATAATCTGTCTTTTCTTTAATCGCATCACTTACCATATAGCAAAGAACATTTTGTTCTGTAAAGTCTTTACTACCTACAACAATAGCATTGTTATTTTTATTTGATGAAAAAAATGTGTAACCAAAGATTATGACTAAGATGATAGCAGTTATTACTAAGATAATCTTTTGATGGAATCTTTTTTTCTTTAATAATTTTTTATCCAAGTCACTACCTTTTTGAAGACTTATAGGGGTTACTAGTTTTTCAACTATACCAATAATATAATCAACTGCTAAAGCAAGTAGACATGCTGGTATTGCTCCTGCTAGTATTTGATAGTTATTAACAGTTCTAATACCTGAGAAAACAAGGTACCCTAGACCCCCACCTCCGATAAAAGCAGCCATTGTCATTAATCCTACCGCTGTAACAGCACTTATTCTAATTCCTGCCATAATAACTGGTAAAGCTAGAGGTATTTGAATTTTGTAAAGTATTTGCCATTTAGTTAATCCAATACCAGTTGCAGACTCTATCATATTACTATCTATATTACTAATACCTGTATAAGTGTTCTTAATAATTGGTAGTAAGGAATATAAAACGACCATTACAACAGCAGGAGTTGTACCTATTCCAAGAAAAGGAATAGCAAAACCCAAAAGAGCCATACTAGGTATTGCCTGAATAACACTTGCAACACCTAAGACAGGTTTATTTATCTTTTTAACATAACTTATTAAAATACCAATAGGAACTCCTATTACAATAGCAAGTAAGACTGATAGAAAAGTTAATTCAATATGTTCTATCAGTAAAGATATAATCTCTTCAATATTATTACCGATGTACTCTAAAAAATCCATTACTCATCACTCCCTTCTAGAAATTGACTACTTAAGGAAGTAAGAAGACTACCTCTTGTAATTAATCCTTGTAATATTCCTTTAGAATTAACTACAGGAATAGTAGTTGTTTTAGCATTATTAACAACGTTTAATACATCTACAAGAGAATCTGTCTCTTTAACACTAATAGAGTTTTTAGATATATAGTTACTAGCACTTTTCTTCAAATTAGAATCTTTTGATAATTCATCTATAATAATAGAACCTAAATATTTTTTCTTACTATCTACAACCATTAGAGTATCTACTTTTAAATTTCTCATTTTAGTAAGGCATCTAAATAAAGACAAATTTTCACGACAAGTTACAGGACTTTTTAACATAATATCTTTTACCTTAATAAACTCAGGTGATGTCCATATTCTTTTAGGTCCTACAAAGTCACTAACAAATTTATTTTTAGGATGCTTCAAAATATTTTCAGGTGTATCATACTGAATAATATGACCTCCATCCATAATACATATTTTATCAGCAATTTTAATCGCTTCATCCATATCGTGTGTAACAAAGACAATAGTCTTTTTAAATTTCTCCTCTATTCTTAAAAGTTCATCTTGTAAAGAGTTTCTAGTCATAGGATCCAAAGCTGAAAAAGGTTCATCCATAAGTATTATAGATGGATCTGTTAAAAAGGCTCTTGCAACTCCTACTCGTTGTTGTTGTCCTCCTGATAATTCTGTAGGATATCTATCTAAATAAGACATATCTAGTCCTACCATATTCATCATTTCTTTAGTCTTTTTATTAATTTCATCAAGAGGCATCTTTTTTAATTTAGCAATCAACTCTATATTTTCTTTTATAGTAAGATGAGGAAAAAGACCCGTCTGTTGTATAACATAACCAATATTTCTTCTTAATTCAATAACATTTTTATTATTAATATCTTCTCCATCTATTAAAATATGTCCTTTAGTAGGATTAATAAGTCTATTAATCATCTTTAAAGTTGTCGTTTTTCCACAACCACTTTCTCCTATTAGACAAACAATATTACCAGTTTCTATTTTAAAAGAAATATTAGAAAGAATAGTATTACTTTTATATTTTTTAAAGACATTTTTAAACTCTATCATAATTTACCCCTTTTAATAAAATATTTTACTCTTAATTTCTTTATCTATATTATCAACAAAATACTTAGTATCCTCTTTACTTCCTACAGCAAGTCCATAATGAATAGGAATAGCATATTTAGGTTTAATAGTATTAGCAAGGGTTGCAGCTTCTTCTCTATTCATCGTATAAGTTCCTCCAACAGGTAAAAAGATAACATCAGCATTAATATTTTTAAACTCTTCCAATAAATCAGTATCACCAGGTATATAATATATAACCCCATTTAAAGTTACAATATAACCAACATATCCTGCATCTTTAGAGTGATATTCTTTATCTTTATTATAAGAAGAAACTGTTTTAAAAACTATATTATCTAGATTATAAGTCCTATTAGGCTCTGCTTCCAATGAATTAAAACCATTATCAAGCATTTTTATAACACAAGAAGGCCCAATTATCATAGTCTTATCATTTATAATATTATTAATAGATTCCATATCAAAATGATCCCAATGCGAATGGGTTATAAAAATATAATCGGCATTACTTACTTTTTCTTTAATATCATATGGATCAAAATAAATAGTTAAGCCATCACTAATCTTAATACTACTTTGACAATTTATAGAAATATTATCTAAATATTTAACCACACTAATCACTTTACCTTTCCATACCTTTTTAATTATAACAATTTCTATAAATATTTGGAATAAAAGATTAAAAAAAATCCATATTAAATATGAAAGGACTGATTTAAATGGAAGAAAGTTTAGAAATTGTTAATCATATTTATAAGGATAGTGAAATGGCTATTTCCACTCTAACTAAGCTCATCAATACTTTAGAGAAAAAAGATAACAAAATCAAAGATACAATTGAAGATATCTTAAAAGGTTATGAAAGATATTTTAAAGAATCTAAAAAGATATTAAATAAGAATAACTGTAAAAAAGAAAAGAATAGTATTGTCTCTAAAGTAATGGCCAATATGGGTATTGATAAAGAAGTTAAAGATGATAATAGTGATTCGGCAATCTCAGATATGCTTATTAAAGGAATATCTATGGGAAGTATTGATTTAGAAAAGAAATTAAGAAAGTACAAAGACAAAGAAATAGATGATAAAGTTTTAGAACTTGCTAATGATTTTAAAGATTTCAGTGACAATATAATTGAAAAATTAAAAGTATATTTATAAAACTACTGACCAAAAAAATCAGTAGTTTTTATCTCATAATCTCTAAAAACGATTCTATAAGTTTCATTGTATTAGCAACATTCTCCATTCTATCTGTAGGTCTTAAATGATACTTTTCTTTCATTTCTTCTTCCATATTTTTTACAAATAAAGGATTTCTATTTAAATATTTATACCAATAGGAATTTTCTCTTAAATATCTATATAGATTAGGATTATTTCTTATTTTTAATCTAGTTTCTACTTGCATTAATCCTCATAATATTTATTAATAGGTCTCTCATCATAATTAGGAGAAAATTCATTATTATTTTTAGGAACAATTTCACTAATCAATCCAATAGCTTTTTGAAGTCCATTAACACTTCGTTGAACTGTATCTAAATCTATATTTCTAAATAAATTAGTAATCTCTTTAAAAGAAGAACCAGTATCTTTAACCTCATTTTTAGAAGCTAATAACTCATCAAAAACATTACTATCTTCTCCATACATATCATAAGTTTCATATAACTTTTGAAAAGTAGTCTTATTATTAAAGACAGCCTGGGCTAACTCTGGTCTTTTTTTAATAAACTCTTTAAAACTCTCTTTAGACATTAACATCACCTATTAAATAATATGCAAAAAAAGATGACTTATTTCAAAAAGTCATCTATTGTCATTAATCTTTTATCTATATCTTCCAAAGACACTTGATCTTTCTTAGGAATATTATCTTCCTTTTCCATAGGTTTTTCTAATGTCTTATAAAGAAAAGCATTAGTTAATCCCTTTTTATTAATAGTACTACCTGTAGAATATCTATCAGCAATAGGTAACTCAGTTGGTTTTATTAAAGTAATATCCCCATTTTTAATACCTATATGATCTTTATTAATTGGCATTAATACTTTAATAACGTAATATGGATTAGTTTTAACATCCCTTATTATCATTAGTCCACGTCTTGCTCTACTACTCTTTTCAAAGTCTTTTAATTTAACTCTTTTACCAGTACCTTTATCTGTAATAATAGCAAGATATTCATTAGCATCAACATTAAAGTTAATAACACTAACAACCGTATCATCTTTTAAATTAATTGCTTTCACACCACTAGCTTTTATTCCAACAATAGGTATTTCTTCTTTAGAAAACCATAAACCATAACCTAAAGATGTTGCAACAAAGATCTCTTCATTACTATCTAGCATAACATCAACAACTCTATCCGAATCTTTTAATTTAATACAACTACTAGGTTTAGACGTTCTTGTTATCTTAAAATCATGTACTGGTGTTCTCTTAATCATACCAGCTCCAGTTGCAATGATTACATTAGCTTTATCATCAAAATCTTTTACAAGTAAACAAGATACAACCTCTTCCCCTTCTCCTAAAGGAACTAAATTACTAACATGTTTACCTAACTCTTTCCATTTTAAATCATAAATAGTATAAACAGGTATAAACAAGAAGTTACCTAAATTTGTAAAGACAAGTAACGTATCTAAAGTAGAAGCTTCATATAGTCCTATTAAATAATCATTTTCTTTTAGAGTAGTTTCTTCATCATTACTTGCACTATAACTCTTAAGACTAGTTCTTTTAATATAACCATCACGACTTAATGTAACAATAACATCTTCTTTAGGTATCATTACAGTAGTATCTATTTTTATTTCTGTTATCTCATCTTTTATTTCTGTAAGACGAGGCAAAGCATATTCATTTCTTACTTTACGTAACTCATCTTTCATAACTTTTTTTAACACTTCTTCATTTCCTAGTATTGCAGTTAAACCATCTATTATTTTTCTTAAAGTAGCAAGTCTCTCTTCAAGTTCCACAACATCAGTATTAGTCAAGCGATATAGTTGTAATGTTACAATTGCTTCCGCTTGCGCCATAGAAAAGTCAAACTCTTTAACTAAATTCTCTTTAGCATCAGCTTTATTTTTACTAGCTCTAATAACACGAATTACTTCATCAAGAATTGATAGGCATTTTATAAGTCCTTCAACGATATGTAATTCACTCTTAGCATGATCTAAATCAAACTGACTACGACGCGTAATAACTTCTTTTTGATGGTCAATAAAAGCATCAAGAGCCCCTTTTAACCCTAAAAGACGAGGACGTTTCTTAACAATAGCAATCATATTAAAGTTATAACTAATTTGTAAATCAGTATTTTTTAATAAGTAATTAACTATTAATTCTTTATTAACTCCCTTCTTTAAATCAACAACGATTCTAACATCTTCAGCAGATTCATCTCTAACTTCAACAATACCATCTATTTTTTTATCAAGACGAATATCATCTATTTTCTTAACAAGTAAAGCTTTATTAACTTCAAAAGGAATCTCTGTTATAACTAAAGAATTACCTTCAAAAGCATACTTACTTCTAATAATAACTCTCCCTTTACCAGTCTCATAAGCTTCTCTTATTCCTTTAATACCTTCAACAATACCACCAGTTGGAAAGTCTGGTCCTTTTACATATTTCATCAAAGTATCTAAAGAACAGTTAGGATTATCAATTCTATGAATGGTAGCATCTATTACTTCTCCTAAGTTATGAGGAGGAATATTAGTAGCATATCCTGCAGAAATACCCATCGCACCGTATACTAAAAGTGCAGGAAATCTTGCAGGTAGTACAGTAGGTTCAAGTGTTGTATCATCAAAGTTAGGAGCCATTTCTACTGTATCTTTATTAATATCACGTAACATTTCATTAGAAATTTTAGAAAGACGTGCTTCTGTATAACGATAAGCAGCAGGAGAGTCCCCATCAATAGAACCATTATTACCATGCATATCAATATAAGGAAGTCTAGTTTTCCAAGATTGACTCATACGAACCATAGCATCATAAATGGATGTATCACCATGAGGATGATAATTACCTATAACGTCTCCAACAGTTTTGGCACTTTTACGATATCCTTTATCATAAGTATTTTTCTCTTTATACATAGAATATAAAATACGACGTTGAACAGGTTTTAATCCATCTCTTGCATCAGGAATAGCGCGCTCTTGAATGATGTATTTAGAATAACTTCCAAATCTCTCTCCCATTATATCTTCAAGGGTATAATCCCAAATACGTTCTAATACTTCTTTAGTTTCTGTTTTCTTAGCCATTTTATCACTACTTTCTCATCTCTAATCGTTTAATTCTCTCTTTAGTCTTTAAATAACTACCATCTTGATATCTTTCAAAAAAGCATCTATACATTCTTTTAGTGTAATCATCACTACTAATATAATTTTTTTCCATATATTCTTCCCATAATTTATCAACAGTCTTTTGACAATTTTTATCAAGATATCTTTTATCAAAATGAACTGCTCTCATATCACAAAAATTAACAGGTTGATTTATTTCATCATAATTTTTTATAAAGTTAATAGGTTTATAATACATCGTTCCAAAAAGAAATAAATCTTTTGTTTTTAACAATCTTTGTACCAATTGTACTTCTAAACCATCTATATTTTCAAATGGTATTAACATAATATCATTTATATAATTATTATCAATTAAAAACCTATAATCATCTAGCATATGCTGTGGTCTACCATCATTAATTTTCATAGCAAAAAACTTATATGCTGGTACATCGAAAGTATTTTCTTTCACAACCTAAACCTCCTATATCTTATAATCATCTTCTAAAGTAAACTCAACATTTTCATCTATCCACTCTTTACGAGGAGCGACATCATCTCCCATTAGAACAGAGACACGTTTTTCTGCAAGTTGAGCATCTTCTATTTTAACTCTAATTAAAGTTCTAGTCCCTGGCTTCATAGTAGTTTCACATAACTGATCTGCATTCATTTCACCAAGACCTTTATATCTTTGAATTTCACACTTCTTACCTTTAGACTTTTCTTTCATCTCTTCTACGGTATAAGCATATTCTATATTTTTACCACTTTGTATTTTAAATAGTGGTGGTAATGCTACATAAAGTCTTCCATCTTCTATTAATGGTTTCATATAACGATAGAAAAATGTTAATAATAAACACTGAATATGTCCTCCATCTTCATCAGCATCGCTCATGATGATTACTTTATTATATTCACAATCATTTATATCAAAGTTAGCCCCATATCCTGCTCCTATTGTATAAATCATGGTATTAATTTCTTCATTTTTTAAGATATCATCTACTTTCGCTTTCTCTGTATTTAAAACTTTACCACGTAAAGGAAGTATGGCTTGATATTTTCTATCTCTTCCTTGTTTTGCAGAACCACCTGCAGAGTCACCCTCTACTAAGAATAATTCTTTTTTCGTTTTATCTTTAGACTGAGCTGGTGTTAGTTTACCAGATAAAGCTCTTTCTTTTGGATTTTTACTCTTACCCTTTCTTGCTTCTTCTCTTGCTTTTCTTGCTGCTTCTCTTGCAACTTTACTCTTTAATGATTTAGTAATTATCTCAGTTGCAATCGCTTTATTCTCTTCTAAATAAAACTGTAGTTTCTCAGTAACAATAGAATCTACTATTGTCCTAGCTTGTGGTGTTCCAAGTTTTCCTTTAGTCTGTCCTTCAAACTGTAACAAATCTTCTGGTATTTTTAAAGAGATAATTGCAGTTAGACCTTCTCTAACATCGCTACCTTCAAGGGCTTTCTCTTTACCTTTAATAAAGCCATTATTTTTAGCATAGTCATTAAAAACACGAGTTAGGGCAGTTTTAAATCCTACTTCATGAGTACCACCATCACTAGTCTTAACATTATTAACAAATGATACTATATTTTCCTGATATGTATCAGTATATTGCATAGCGATTTCTACATCTATTTTATTTTTAACTCCCTCAAAGTCTAAAACATTATGTAAAGTAGTTTTATCTTCATTAAGATATTCTACAAAGGCAACTAATCCTGTCTCATAACAAAACTTAGCATGTCTATCATCTTCTTCATCATGTACTTCAATAGTTAAACCTTTTAAAAGAAAAGCAGACTCTTGCATTCTTTCACATATAGTTGTATATGAAAAATTTGTTGTAGAAAATATTTCTGGATCAGGTAGGAATCTAACAGTTGTACCTGTTTTATTAGTAGTACCAATCTTCTTTAATGGTTTATCTACTTTTCCTCCATCTTTAAAACGAATAAAGTATTCTCCCTTATCTCTTTTAATAGTTACTTCCATCCATTTAGATAAGGCATTAACAACACTACCACCAACACCATGAAGTCCACCTGATACTTTATAACCTGCTTCTTCAAATTTACCTCCAGCATGAAGTACTGTATAGATAACTTCTGGAGTAGGTTTACCTGATGCATGCATACCAACAGGAACACCACGACCCTCATCACTTACACTAACACTTTTATCAGAATGAATTGTTATAGTAATATGTTTACCATAACCATTTATCGCTTCATCAATAGCATTATCAACAATTTCCCATACTAAATGATGTAAACCTCTTTTATCAGTAGAACCAATATACATACCAGGTCTTTTTCTAACTGCTTCTAATCCTTCTAATATTTTTATTGAACTATCATCATATTTTACTGCCATTATTTCACATCCTTCAAGATTTCAAAAAAAAGATACAAAAGCTTATTTCTTTTGCCCTTCTCTATTCTTTTCAAGGTATATTTTATCAAAAAAAAGAAGTCATTTCAAGAATTATGTCAAGTTTTTCTATTATTTAATAAGCAATAAGTACGAAAAAAACTTTTTTCTTTTAAGAAAACAGAGTATACTATAAATATAACAAATAAAAGAAAGGATTAGATTATGGAACTAGTTACACTAACAAAAGAAGAATTTTTAAATTTCTCTTTAACAAACAAATACACAAGTTTCTTTCAAACTCCATACTGGGGAGAAATAAAATCTAAAAATGGTTGGAACGCTCATTACTTAGGTTTAAAAGATAAAGAAAAAAAAATCGCTGCTACTTTATTATTAAGTAAGAAAATAAAATTCTTTAAAACAATGTATTACGCCCCACGTGGTTTCTTACTTGATTACGAAGATGAAAAAATAATAACAGAATTTACTAAAAAAATTAAAGAATATCTAAAAGAAAACGATGCTCTTTTCTTAAAAATTAATCCTTATCTTGATTATCAACAACATGATTTTGACGGTAATATAATTGAAAATACTGCTAAAAAAGATTTTATGAATCTAATGAAAAAATTAGGCTATAAACATATGGGTTTTTATATTAATCAAGATAATAAAAAAGATCTAGAACCTCGTTGGATATCTGTTTTAGATCTTAAAGATAAGTCTTTAGATGATTTACTAAAAAATATGCGTAGCAGCACAAAATGGCGTATAAATAATAGTCGTAAAAACTGTTTAAAAATAATAGAAGCAACAGAAGATAATTTAATAGAATTTAAAAAACTAATGAAACACACATCAGAAAGAAGAGAATTCATTGATAGACCCTTATCTTATTATCAAAATATGTTTAAAATACTAAACGAACATAATCTTGTAAAAGTTCTCTTAGTAGAAATAAACTTTAAAGAATTAAAAGACAATTCTTTAGAAACTTTAGAAAAGAACAAAGAAAAATTAAAGACATTAAG
Organism: uncultured bacterium; assembly: GCA_949284575.1. Lineage (GTDB taxonomy): Bacteria > Bacillota_I > Bacilli_A > RF39 > UBA660 > Onthousia. The sequence continues at coordinate 25,797 of CASDWO010000055.1, read as the reverse complement.
TACTAGCAATAATAAGAAAAAAGAAGGTCAAATAAAAGAAATTAAATTAGAACAAGAAAGACTAGAAGAAAAAATAAAAGTATTAGAAGAAACTATTAATACTAATGGTGAAAAGAAAATAATCGCTGGTGGTTGGTATATGCTTTATGGCCATGAAATTATTTATTTATTTGGTGCAAGTTATAAAGATTTTATGAAATATAATTCCCAGTATTTATTACAATATGAAATGATTAAATATGCTAAAGAAAATGGTTATGATGCGTTTAATTTCTATGGTATAGATGGTAACTTCAATAAAGATTCTAAAGACTATGGCCTATTTGATTTCAAACGTGGCTTTAATGCTTGTGTTCATGAATTAGTAGGAGAATTTGATTTAATAATTTCTAAAAATTATTATTATCTTTATAATATTGCCTTCACATGCTACAAAAAAATTAAAAATTTATTTAATTAATTACTCAAAAAGAGAAGACATTAAATCTATAACTTGTTCTTTTCTTTTTTTTGTTTCTTTTTTATCAACAGTAATATTTATAACATCCCCTTCTTTAACATTAGGAACTAAATCAACTGGTAAATTACACATTTTACCTTTTTCTATTTCCACAACTACATAATCTTTTTCTATTCTATCAACAATCACTTTCATTAGTAAGTCACCTCTAAACTATAACTAGCACTATCTTTTCCATCAGTAATTTTAACTTCATAAGTACCTACTTTAACATTATTACTAACTTTAAAAGTCCAACTAAGATTACCTTCACTATCACTAGTTTTATCTTCAAGCCCCTTTGCTCTACTTTCACCACTAGAATAAATAACATCTATATCATAAGTAGTATTAGGTTTTCCTTTTATACTAACAGTTACCTCATTTCCTCTATTAACTGGAGTTGTCATGCTAAGAAGACTAATATTACTAATACTACTAGAATCACTATTACTATTAGAATCTTTATCTCCACTACAAGTAACATCTACTCCATCACTATCACAAATAATATTACCATCTAAATCCGTTCTAAGAACCTTCGCTCCAACACTTAAATATCTATCAATAATAGACTGATATGGATGATTATAAGAATTACCCTCTCCTACCATAATAATTGCATACTGAGGACTTACTCTTTTTACAAATTCTACTCCTGATGACGAGTCACTTCCATGATGCCCTACTTTAATAACATCGGCTTTAATTTCACTAGTTATTTCATCTTCACTTAAAGTTTCAGCATCTCCCATAAATAGAAAAGTATTATTTAAATAGGTAAGCTTTAAAACAGCAGAATAATTATTTAATTCGCTATAATTATCACTATTAGGAGCGATAAATTCTAATTTTAAATTATCACCATCAAGAACAACTACTCCACTCTTAGCAGTTTTAATTTTAAGGCCTTTATTTTTAATAGCAGTAAGTAAATCAAGATATGTATTACTAGTAGAACTAGCTTTAGGCATATAAATAGAGCCTATATCAAAAGTATTAACAATTTCTTCTAGTCCCCCAATATGATCAGTATGAGGGTGAGTCCCAACAACATAATCTATCTTTTTTACATCTAAACTATTAAGATAGTTAATAACGTTATCAGCTTCATATGCTTCCCCTGCATCAATTAACATAGTTTCCTTATTAGGAAGTTGTATAAATATAGAATCTCCCTGTCCTACATCAATATAATTAACTCTTAAAGTATCTCCACTAAAAGTAGAAACACTAGTCTTATCATCACTTTCTACAAAAGGATTAGCACATCCAACCACTAATAAACATAAAACAATTAAAAAAACAACTTTAAAATTCTTCATAATCTACCTCTATTTAAAGTATATCACATCATACATACTTTAGATGTAAATTATTATGAAAATTTGGAGTACAACTTCAATAAACACAAAATTATTGTTCTATCTTTTTAAAATAATTTTCTACTCCCTTAGTAATAGAATTAGCAAGTTTTTCTTGATAACTTTCTCTTTGCAACAAATACCTTTCATTAGGATTAGATATAAAGCCGCATTCTATCAAAACCCCAGCAACTCTTGTATTAGAATAAAGATATAAGTTAGTCTTAATAACTTCTCTATCAGTATTTAAGTCATTTTTAAACTCTTCCATAATAGATTCAGCAAGTACTAAATTATTAGGGTTAATTGGATGATATAAAACCTCAGCCCCACTAACACTACTATGATAATGATAATTTATATGAATAGATAAATATAAATCACTTTTATTTTCTTGTATCTTTAATATTCTTCTATATAAATCTCCTCGTTTCTTAGCACTATCCCAACGACTTGATAAATCACTATCATCATTTCTTATCATATAAACAGTCGCCCCTTTTTCTTCCAACACTTTCTTTAACACTTTAGATATTTCTAAATTAAGATCTTTTTCATAAAGATTACCATAAGTAGTACCAGAGTCCCTACCTCCATGACCAGCATCAATTGTTATAACTTTACCAATTAAAGTTTTCTTAGGTTTAACTCTAGCATCAACAAACTGTAATGACATAAGTAAAACTATAAACATAATTAAAAAAAGAACTTTATATTTTCTTACCATTATAAACACCTATTAAAGTATATGTTTTTAATAGTATAAAATATTAGCTATATCATTTTTCTTCCAATAATTCTAAATCTTTAATTCCTTTATTATTAACTAAAATGTTCATTTGTTTTCTAGCAATAAATTCTGCATTAATACTTTCTAAATTGCTTAAAATAACTAAATGAAGCAAATCAGTATAATCTCAAATATTTCCTTTAAGAGCAAGTGAAGGATTCTCATCTCTCCACTCTTTAGCAGTCATTCCGAACAATGCTACATTTAAAACATCCGCTTCATTTGCATAAACAAATCTTTTTTGTTTATCAGTTAAATTTGGTACAATATAATTCTTAACAGCATTAGTATGAACTAAATAATTAACTTTCGAAAGAATTCTATTAACTTGCCATTCTATCTTCTCTTTATATAGTTCATCCTTCTTAAGCCTTTCAAATTCTTTAATTAAATATAATTTAAATTCTGGACTTAACCAACTTGCAAATTCAAATGCTATATCAGGATGAGCAAAAGTACCAATACTATATTTACCACCCTTAGAAATCATCCCAATAGCATTAGTCCTAGCTATCCACTTTCTAGGACTCAACGTAAAAGACGATTTTACAAGCTCATTACTTTTAATTTCACTGAATTCCGTGAAATTAAAATTCTCATTATTTAACTGTTCCCACAAACCAATATAATTAAAAGTATTTTTACTGCTCATCCAATGAATTATAACATTAGCAGGATTTTCCTCATTAACATATCTAGCTAGATCCGTTAAAGAAATATAATCAGTATTCCCCACACGCATAACCCTTATCTTATTCTCTTGAACAACTATTTCTGTTTCAATGATATCTTTTTTCATAACGACCTCCTATATATTAAATTAGTGTTCATTATATTATATACAGCAAATAAAATTTTACTTTTCATTTTGAGCCCACTACTATTAACTCACTTTGCATAACTTACAACTAGAGGTGTTATAATGTTAGATTCATTTAATGATTTATCTAGAGTTTTACAAGCATTTATTGCCTGTCTCTTTACTTGGAGTATAACGGCACTAGGTGCAAGTATAGTTTTCTTTTTTAAGAAAGTGAATAAGACTCTAATGGATGCTCTATTAGGTTTTGCAGCAGGAGTAATGATAGCAGCTAGTTTCTTTAGTTTAATCTCCCCAGCTCTTGAAATGGCAAAAGAATTAAAGATGACTAGTTGGCTAGTTATCTCACTAGGTTTCCTATCAGGAGGAATCTTACTTTTTATTGGAGATAAATTCTATAATTATTTAAGTAAATTAAGAAAAAATGAAAATAATTCTAAAACAAAAAGATGTTTCATGTTAATATCATCAATTACACTTCATAATATCCCCGAAGGTCTGGCCGTAGGAGTTGCTTTTGGTTCACTTGCTTACTCAATAACTGGTTCAACGTTAAACAGTGCCCTAGCTCTTGCCTTTGGAATAGGACTTCAAAACTTTCCTGAAGGTAGTGCCATATCTCTTCCTTTAAGACGTGAAGGTTACACAAGAGGTAAAGCTTTCTTTTATGGCCAACTATCAGGAGTAGTAGAACCAATCGCTGCCGTCATTGGAGCTTTACTAGTCTTAAAAATAAAGTTAATACTACCATTTTTATTAGCTTTCGCAGCAGGAGCCATGATCTATGTTGTTGTAGAAGAACTAATCCCAGAAAGTCAAACCAACAAGAAAAAAGACCTTATGGCCTTATTTACAATTTTAGGATTTATGGTAATGATGATATTAGATGTTGCCCTAACTTAAGAGTCACTTGACTCTTTTTTACTCTATATAAAGTTTCTGCCCTGCTTTTAACTCTATCGCATAAATATCATCGCTTTTACAAGTAAATATCAGTTTAGGTTTAACTACTTCAGTACTACTATTATTATCATCATCAACAGTTGTATCAGTCGTATCATTAGAAGAATTATTATCTTCTACTGGATCTTCAACTATAGGTTCTTCAGTAACAGGAGTATCAGGAACACTAACTTCAGGCTCTATTCTCTTAAAAGTATAACCATTATTATCTAAAACTGTAATACTATCATCTATCCATAAACATTCTGTAGGATTCTTTCCATTATTAATAGACCAATAATTAGCACTATTTTGATGCCATCCACTACCGGTAAACTTACCTTTTCCACACTCCATATGAACATGATTCCCTGTTGCATTACCTTTCATACCTTCTTCATAAAACCTTTCTCCACGACTTATTACTTTCCCCACAAAAAGATTTGAAACATCATTATCATGAGCAAACATCATCGTCATATAATCAACTGTACCATCAGGATAAATTACAGGTTCACTACTTTCAAGCCATACTTCATTAGCATCCCCAGTATATATTTTTCTAATAATACCTGTAAAAGGAGCGACAATAAAATCTATTCCTGTATCGCTGCCAGCATCATCAATTGCATAACTATCCAAGTGAGTACCAGTCATATATCCTTGCGTTATTCGCATATAAGGACTAGGATAAAGTGGTTTTTCCATTACTTATCACTCTCCACATTTATAATATTACTTTTCTTAACAGTAATATAATCAGTATTTACTAATGATGAATAATCTTTAAGTTTCCCTTCTAATGATTTATAAATAGTATCAGCACCTATAAAACTAAAGAAAGAAACCCACAAACTATTAGGAAAACCAACACTTGTAAATGTAATACAAAAAAGAGTACCTACTATAAAATTAACAACTAAATTATAAATAACCAAGCAGCTAGAACAAGGAAAAAATTTTTTAGTCTTCTGTATAAAAGCACAAGTTATAACACTAAGAGCAATCGCTACAACTAACATCTGTTGCAATAATGTAAGATTAAGCATTTCCTTCACCTCTAAATTAGTTTATGATGAAGTCAGTAAAAAGAAACATTGAAAGCCTAGATTCCTAAAAGCATCTTAATAAGTCCTAAAATTAATATATGTATAGGATAGTATAAATAGAAAAATATTTTACACTTCTTCCCAAGTTTTTTATTATAAAAATAAATAAGTATTAAAGATAACAAAGAAAAGTATTGCATAACTTCTCCAAGTATTAATGTTACTAAACTAACTGATAAAATGGTAAGAGAAAAATTATTTTTAAACAAATAGAAAAAACTAATAACAAGAATACCAAGCATTCCATAACTAAAATTTAAAAGCATAGCAAAAGTTCCCATAATAAAAAGAATCAAAAAAGTAACAACACTATAAATAATAGTAAAATCTATTTTTTCTTTAATATATTTTTTTATTAAGATTTTACTTTTATCAAGAAAATATAAAGTTAAAAGTCCTAAAGTAAGAGTAAAGAAAATATTATTAGAATTAAAATAAAAGAAACTATCAAAGAAGACATAATCATAAATAACTTCTGATACCATTGCTAGTCCTAAAAGTCTAACTAAATATTTACCAAAGCTTTTAGTATGAACATATCCTTCTGTTAACAAAAATGCAATAATAGGAAAAGAAATTCTTCCTACTGCTCTAAAAAAATTAGAAAAAAAAGTCTCAAAAACAACGCCAGTATGATCTATTGTCATTGTAATAATTGCAATAAGTTTTAAATTAAAATTACTCAAACACTTTTTCATAAATATAATATATCATAAATAACAATTTTAATATATAATATTAATTAATTTAAAATATTTATCATAATTACGATAAAAAAGAAAATACTAATAGATTTAAAGAATCAACAATAGATATAAATTATAGTTAGGAAAACAATACATATACTAAAATTGACAATAACAATCATTTTTGATATATTATTGTCATACAACTTGCCTGTGAAGGATTAAAGCTGGGTTCTCAAATGAGAGTAGATATACATTTGTATATTTAGAATTCCTTTGCTCCTGGGGCAAGTTTTTTATTTTGTATCTCATTTTTTAACTCATTAATAATATCAGTTTTCTTTAAAATCAAATCAGTAAGAAAATCAACTAATTGTTGAGTACATCCCCATCTGTTCGTAAGTTGATGTTTATAAAAATATTTCTCATTAGATTTCAAATCATATTTATTACAAATTATCTGTAAATCATACTGACTCAATTTAAATTCTATTCCCTTTCTTTTTAAATTATCTGTAACCATTTCTCTAACACGTTTTTGCGAATAACAATGTGTAAGATTAGTATCCTTTAATTCCTTTATTATTCTTACAGGTTCCTCACCATCTTTAGCTATCCTAAATGTAAGTTGTGCTTTATCTTTATCTTTTACAATCTTAACATTTAAATCAACTTTTATAGCTAATTTTTCATTAGAATTATCTTCAATTATATCATTAGCTTCATTTCTTAATTTATCATATCTATTAAATATTTGTTCACCATATCTACTTAATATTTCTTCATTAGATATATTTTCATTATTAACAACTAAAGTCATAAACGAACTATTAATCTTTTCAGTAACATCAATATTAAAAAAATCAAATAGTTTCTGTAAATAATTTAAAACATTCGCCTACATAAATGGCAAATAAATACTATCTAATTCTTTAATTATAAAATGAGTAGATGTATTCCTTAAACCTAATATTATTTCTAAATTTTTCCTAACAGGATCTTTATCATTGGTAAATACATGAGTAATACAATTAGAAAGTGATATTGTTCTATTTGGTTTATTTGAAAAATAAATGCTTTCTCTATCACTTAACATTTTAGCTTTTAACAACAATTCCCAAGCATTACAAATGAAGAATGCAAAACCTTCTAATCTATAACCTATTGTTGGTTTATTATATATTTCAATTGCCATTAAAAATGCCTCTTGACTTTTATTTAACATCTCATCAATTAACTTTTTATCCATAACCTCACCTCCATCAATTATATAAAACCAATTTTTATCAAATTATGGTCTTAGTTATATATAATAGCATAAGTTAATATCAAAATCTTCACAAAAAGAAAAAGTACCGAACTTAATCGATACTTTAGAAACAATAGATTAACGTTTACTAAATTGTGGAGCACGTCTAGCTTTCTTAAGACCAGGTTTCTTACGTTCTTTCTTACGAGCATCACGAGTAATAAATCCTTCAGCTTTTAAGATCTTACGATAACTATTCTCTGAATCTGCTGGAGTAGATGCATCATACTTTAATAATGCTTTAGTAATACCTAATCTAACTGCACCAGTTTGACCAGAAAATCCACCACCAGTTACATCTGCATCAACATCGAACATTTCACGAGTATTAGTAACATCAAGTGGCCCTGTCAAATCCATAACTAAAGTTGGATATGGGAAATATTCATTAACATCACGACCATTGATAGTAATTTTACCAGTTCCTGCTGTAAGTCTTACTCTTGCAACACTAGTTTTTCTTCTACCAGTTCCAGTATATACTTGTTTCTTATCTGCCATAATTTAACCTCCCTATACATCCATCTCACTAGGTTTTTGAGCCATATGTTTATGATCACTACCTGCATAAACAAATAGTTTCTTATACATTGCTCTACCTAAACGATTCTTTGGTAACATTCCTTTAACAGCTTTTTCTACCATTTCTTCAGGATACTTCTCGATCATTTCTTTTGCAGTTCTAGTTCTAAGTCCACCTGGATATTGAGAATGACTATAATATTTCTTATCTTCTAACTTATTACCAGTAAGTAAAACTTTAGAAGCATTAACAATAATTACATAGTCACCACAATCAATATGAGGTGTATAAGTAGCTTTATGCTTACCACGTAAGATATGAGCAGCCTTACTAGCTACACGACCTAAAGATTTTCCTTCAGCATCGATAACGTACCATTTACGCTCTACTGTTTCTTTCTTTTGCATATAACTTTTCATAATATTCTCCTTCTACTAAATAACCTAAGCCTTCCCACAGCCTAAGTTTTAGTGGGGATATAAAATGTACCGATTAAAATTATAGCAGTGTTCTTCCCTAAAGTCAATCATTTTCTTATAAAACTATATCGGTTATAATATTATAAAAGAATTGGAGAAAGCCTTATGAAAGAAATACTAAAAAATAAGAAAGTAATATTAATGTTTATAAGTTTTTTTATAGCAATATTTATCTTTAACTTTTTTAGACCAGTAGATATGGATTTAATATGGAATTATGGCTTTAGTAAAAACGTCAGTGATGGCCTAATTATGTATAAAGACTTTAACATGGTAATAACCCCACTCTATCCAATGATAACTGGCTTACTAATGAAAATATTTAGTACTAATATAATTATTTTTTATATTATAAATACTTTTTATGCCCTATTAACTTTAATAGTCGTATATAAACTAGACAAAAAAATAATTTTTCCCTTCTTTATATATTTTCTTTTTAATACTGCTCCAGGATACAATACCTTATCAGTTTTCTATATCTTTTTACTAATCTATCTAGAAAAAAATAACAAAAGCGATTATTTAATAGGACTAGTAATAAGTCTTTCATTTTTAACTAAATCAAGTATAGGCATTTTCCTAGCTTTACCTAGTCTTTACTATATAAGAAAACCTAAAAAGATTTTAAAAAGACTAATTCCCTTCCTAATAACTAATCTACTAGTAATAGGATATTTTTATTTTAATAATGCTCTATATGACTATATCAATTTTGCTTTTCTAGGTCTTTTAGACTTTAAAAATGGTAATGGTAACTATAACATAATAACTATTATTACTATTATCATAGTAATATATATTACAAGAGAATATTTAAAAAACAAAAATTTTGAGCTTCTATATATCCTAGCATTTATGATAATGGCCTATCCTCTATTTAATACAAGTCATTTTCTTCTTGCAATTATTCCTTTAGTATATTATCTTCTAAAAAAATATAAAAACTTAACTAATCTTATTAATAAAACTGCTCTTATTTTTATATGTATTCCAATACTAGCTTTGATTATAAATTATATAGCTTGCTACCCCAAATATGATAATAATTTATTTAAATATCGTTACTTACAAAATGAATATATGCCTGATATAGAAGCTTTAAAAAAATATTTTATTGATAATAATATTAATGTTGATAACGTATATTTTATTTTAATGAATTCTTATTTATACAAACTAGCTTTAAATATGCCTATTAATGAATTTGATTTACCTTTAAAAGGAAATCTAGGTTATAACGGTGAAGAAGAACTAATAAAAAAGATAGACAATCTAAAAAATGGTAGTATTATCATTGTTAATAATGCCTATTACGAAAAAACAGATGATGGTGCAAAAAATCAATCAAGTAAAAAAATATATGATTTTATAACAAAAAATTATAGTACTATAGGACAATTTCATAAATTCAAAGTCTATGTAAAATAATAGACAAAATAAAAAATATATAGTATAATCTTATCGGTTAGTTCTTCGAGGTTTTAATTATTAAGAAAGGAGAAATAATGAATAAAAAGTCAAGTGAAACAAAAATAATTGTTTTAGGAGGCTTAGGAGAAGTAGGAAAAAACATGTATTGTGTAATGCATGAAGATGAAATTATTGTTATAGACGCGGGAGTATCTTTTGCAGAAGGAGAACTTTTAGGAATAGATTATGTCCTTCCAGATTACTCATTCTTACAAGAAAATGAAGATAAAATCAAAGCACTACTTATAACTCATGGTCATGAAGATCATATAGGAGCAATTCCTTTTTTATTAAGAAGTGTTAATATACCTGCTATCTATGCCCCTAATCAAGCTAAAGAATTAATTAAATTAAAATTAGAAGATAGAAATATTAGATATGATAATTTATTTGTTTATGACGAAAATACAAAGTTAAAATTTAAACATATGGAAGTAGAGTTTATTAGAACAACTCACTCTATCCCTGATTCTCATGGTATTGCTATAAATACTCCAAATGGAAGAATTGTTACAACAGGTGATTTTAAATTTGATCTAACTCCTATTGGACCAATGGCTGATCTTTATAAAATGGCTAAAATGGGTGAAGAAGGAGTAGATTTATTAATAAGTGATAGTACTAATGCTCTAAATGAAGGAATGTCAATTAGTGAATCTCGTGTTGATGATGCTATTATTGATATCTTCGATAAATACAAATATAATCGTATTATAATTGCCACTTTTGCCTCTAATATTTATAGATTAAAGCACATCTTTGAATCATGCTATCAACATGGCAGAAAAATTTGTGTCTTTGGTCGTAGTATGGAAAATAATATAGATATTTCTATTAAAGGTGGCTACATTGATCATAAAGAACTATTAGTAACCCCTGAAGTTGCTAATACCTTAAAACCTGGAGAAGTAACAATTCTTTGTACTGGCTCTCAAGGAGAACCACTTGCTGCACTATCAAGAATTGCAGATGGAACCCATAAACAAATCAAATTAAGACCAGATGATATTGTTATATTTTCATCAAGTGCTATTCCTGGTAATGCTTTAAGTATTCATAAAACTATTAATAAATTATATTTAAAAGGTGTTAAAGTCTTTACCAATATGACAATGAATAACTTACACACCTCAGGTCATGCTAACCAGGAAGAATTAAAACTAATGATTAGATTATTAAAACCTAAATACCTAATGCCATTCCATGGAGATTATAGAATGTTAAAAGAACATGCTAATTTAGGAGTTGACTGTAATATTCCAAAAGAAAATACTTTTATTTTAAAGAATGGTGATAGTCTAATTTTAAAGAATCATAAAATAACCCAAGGTGAAAGTTATCCAAATAACGATATATATGTAGATGGTTCTAGAATTGGTGAAGTTGGTAGTGCTGTTATAAGAGATCGAAAAATAATGGCTAATGATGGTATTTTAGTTGTTATCGCTAATATTGACTCTTCTAAAAGAACTTTATTAACTAAACCAAATATTACAACTAGAGGATTCATTCTTGTAAATGAAAATGAAGAATTACTTAAAAAAATTGAAAGAGAAGCAACTACTGTTATTAATGAGAAACTAAAAGATAAAAAAGCCTCTTTCACAGACATAAAAAATCAATTAAGTCTAGATCTAATACCTTTCATTTTAAATTTAACAGGAAGAAGACCCATTATCTTGCCTATTATTTTAGATATTAAAAAATAATGGAAAATTTTATTGTTATAGATAACAACTTAAGTTTAAAAAAATTAGATCCTAGTAATCTAAAAGATATTTGGTTAGCTAAAACTCTTGATCAAGATGAAGTAATAGCAGTAAAAAATGGTTTTCTCTATTCTATTGAGAGAGTTTTACAAGGTAAATATTATCTAACTAAAAAAGATCTATATGGAACACCATATGCTATTTACCAAGATAAGAAAAGTCCCATTGGCTTTTTAGAAATTGGAACTATTATTAATGATTATTCTGTTTTCTTAACTTATGCTCTTATTAAAGAAGCACGTGGTAAAGGATATATGTGTAATACTTTAAAGAAAACTAGTAATTTAATATTTTCAGATAAAATTAATCAAATAGAAAACATTAGACTTGTAATAGATCAAAAAAATATTGCTAGTGAAAAAACAGCATTACGAGCAGGATTTAACTGTATTGAAAAAACACCTAATAAATATAATATATATCAACTAACTAAAAAAATCATAAATAAAACTCATCTCTTAGATTTAAGAAATGAGTTTTTTTATTATTTAGCTTCCTCTAAAGCCCTAGTCTCTCTTACTACTGTTATTTTAATAGTACCAGGATAATTTAAAGTAGACTCTATTTTTTCCTTAATATCTCGAGCTACCTTATGAGCTTCTAAATCATCAATTTGATCTGGTTCTACTATAACACGAAGTTCCCTACCTGCTTGCATAGCATAAGCTTTAGAAACTCCTTCAATATCATTAGCAACTTCTTCAAGTTGATTAAGACGCTTAACGTAATTTTCTAAAGAATCATTACGAGCACCAGGACGTGATGCTGATAAAGCATCTGCTACAGCTACTAAAGTAGAAATAACTGAAGTAGAATCAGCATCTCCATGATGAGAAGCAATAGCATTGATAACCACTTCATTCTCACCATATTTTTTAGCTAACTCAACACCTATTTCAACATGACTACCTTCAATCTCATGATCAACAGCTTTTCCAATATCATGTAAAAGACCTGCTCTTTTCGCCAAAGTAACATCTTCTCCAATTTCTGAAGCCATAAGCCCTGCTAAATGTGCTACTTCCAAAGAATGTTGTAAAGCATTTTGCCCATAACTAGTTCGAAAATGAAGTCTTCCAATTAATTCAATTAATTCGGTAGACATTTTTGTAATCCCTAATTCAAATAATGCATTATTACCATATTCTAATATTTTTTCTTTAACTTCTTTTGTTATTTTATCATAAACTTCTTCAATTCTTGTTGGATGAATTCTTCCATCTTTTATTAAAGTTTCTAAAGTTAATCTAGCTATTTCTCGTCTTAAAGGATCAAAACAAGATAAAACTACTGCTTCAGGAGTATCATCAATAATTAAATCAACCCCAGTAATAGCTTCAATCGTTCTAATATTTCTACCTTCTCTACCTATCAAACGTCCTTTCATTTCATCATTAGGTAAACTAACTACTGTAACTGTTTGATCACTAGCAATATCTGCTGAGTATTTTTGCATAGCTGTTACTATTAACTCTTTAGCTTTAGAAGTAGCAGTCAACTTAGCTTCTTCTTCCTGCTCACTAATATAAATAGCTATTTCTCTACTCATAGACTCTTTAACATTACTCATAATCAAATCATGAGCTTTCTCTTTACTATAAGAAGAAATCTCTTCTAATAAACTCATTTGTTTCTTCTTTAATTCCTCCACTTTTGCTTGTTCATCTTGAATTTCTTTTTGTCTTTGAATTATCTTTTCTTCTCTTTCTTCAATCGCAGCCTCTCTTTTTTGACACAATTCATCTCTTTTATCTAGACTACTTTCTCTTTGTAATAGTCTATCTTCATTATCTTTAAGTTCACTTTTTTTCTCTTTAATATCTTTATCTGCTTCAAGTTTTAACTGATAACTTTTCTCTTTAGCCTCCATAACGGCATCACGTTTAATTTTATCAGCATTTTTCTCTGCTTCCATAAGCATTTTATCTATTTTTTTAGATGTTGTATTTTCTCTTAGAAAACCAACTAAAAAAGTTAATCCAAAACCGCAAAAAAGTCCAAAAATTATAAGTAAAATGGAGATTAATAATTGTTCCATACTATACCTCCATTAGATATATACTTTAAATTAAAAATCTAAACTATAATCTAATTTAATTTTAAATTTGAAAGATGATATTGTCAAGGAGAAAGTATTAATATAGGTGAAACAAAAGATCTAAAGTCTTAAGAAAACTCTTAGTTTTTTTTATATATTACACCCCATTAACTACTATAGGTAATGCAAGTATCTTATTTATATTTTCATTTTTTTATACAATTTTGGTAATAGATGGGTGATAAAATGATTAAAGTAAATATTGAAGAATTATTAAAACAAAATAAGAAAAGTAAATACTGGTTATGCCAACGTATGAATATAACTTCAAGAAACCTAAATAGAATTATTAGAGGTGAAACAACTTCCATGTCTTTCAAATACATTGAAGAATTTTGTATTTTACTAAATTGTACTCCAAATGATCTTCTAACCATCACTCAAAAAGAACAAGAAGAACTTTTTATTTAAAAAGCACTGCTTATAACTAGTCAGTGCTTTCTTTATTTAAATCAATTCCAAAGAATTCTCTAATTTTCATCTCTATTTCATCTGCTAAATCTTTTTTATCTTTAAGAAGCAATTTAACATTTTCTTTACCTTGTCCAAGCTTTTCTCCATTATAAGAATACCAAGCTCCCATTTTATCGACTACCCCAGCTTCAACACCTAAATCGATAATCTCTCCTTCTCTAGAAATTCCTTCTCCATACATAATATCAACAACCGCACTCTTAAAAGGTGGTGCCACTTTATTTTTTACAACTTTAACTGTTGTTTTATTACCAATAACTTTATCTCCTATTTTTAACTGTTCATTACGTCTAATATCAAGTCTTATAGTAGAATAAAACTTTAAAGCTCTACCACCAGGTGTAGTCTCAGGATTTCCAAACATAACTCCTACTTTTTCTCTTAATTGATTAATAAAAATAGCAATTGTATTAGTCTTATTAATAGTACCACTTAACTTACGTAAAGCTTGTGACATAAGTCTTGCCTGTAACCCAACATGAGAGTCTCCCATCTCTCCATCTATTTCTGCTTGGGGAACCAAAGCAGCCACTGAATCAATAACAATAATACTAACCGCTTCACTTCTAACTAAAGCTTCACATATTTCTAAAGCTTGTTCTCCTGTATCAGGCTGTGACAAAATAAGTTCATTAGTATTAACACCTAATCTTTTTGCATAAACAGGATCAAGAGCATGTTCTGCATCAATAAAAGCCGCTCTTCCTCCTTGTTTTTGTACTTCAGCAATCGCTTGCAAAGCAAAAGTAGTTTTACCACTAGATTCAGGTCCATATATCTCAATAATTCTTCCTTTTGGATATCCTCCAATACCTAAAGCTATATCAAGACTTAAACACCCACTAGAAACAACATCCATCTTCATATGCGGATTATCTCCAAGTCTCATAACAGCACCTTTGCCAAATTGTTTCTCTATATCAGCTAAAACCTGTTCTAAATTCTTATCTTTACTTATTTTATTACTAGTTGTCTTACTCATAAATTCCTCCTAAAAACTAATTACATTACCATTTTATAAAGATTAATTTAAATTGTCAAGATATTTTCGAACTTTTGTTTGAAAATATTTTTTTGCTATTATTTTCTAAAGCAATTTTTGATTTTCTTTAGCTAAATTTACAAAATTCAAAAGAAAAAACCAAAAATTAATTTTCTTTTGGTTTTAAAATCAAATGCTTATTTAAATTAAAATATTCAATCATCGAAATAACAGACATAATAGTTGCAAAATATAATAAGAACTCAGCTACTTGAATATTCCATATTTCAAATGGCAAGTTATAAAAGAAAGTTAAAACTAAACCCGTCATCATTGTAGCCGTTTTTATCTTTCCCGATTTAATAGCAGCAACTACTTTACCTTTACTTGAAGCTTGCATCTTAATAGCATCAACCACAGTATCTCTAAATATTATAATTACAGGAACAAAAACAGGAATAAATCCTTTATATGATAAAATTATCAAAGCACTATTTACTAATACTTTATCAGCAATAGCATCTAACATTTTTCCAAGATCTGTAACCTGATTATTTTTTCTAGCTAAATAGCCATCTAAGAAATCTGTAAAACTAGCTATTAAAAAAATAACTCCCCCAACTATATATTCTGTTTTAATATAAACACCTGCCACTAATATTTCAGGGAAACTAATTCCTATTAAATAAAATGGAAATATTAAAACAATTATCATCACAATCGTTAATATTATTCTTAACAATGTTAATTTAGTAGGCGTATTCATAACTTTCAATTCCTTTCAATTCACTACTAATAGCTGGTTCCCTATTAATAACCTTAATAATTATTATAGCTAATATAATTGCTATAACAAAAGCACTTACCCCAATAATTATTGGTAATTTTCTAATTTTCTTTTTATATTCTTTAGTATAAGGAGATATTATCTTCTTAGTATTTTCAAGACTATCTTCTTTTTCTTTTTTTCTTTTCGCTTCTAAAATATCATCAAGAGAAATCTTAGAAGTATGTTCAAATAAAAAATCATTAAATTCTTCTTGTATTTTTAAAGGATCTAAACCTAAATACTTTGCATAATTTCTAACAAGTTCTCTTAATTCATACATATCTTTAAAAGCTCTTATATTAGCACTCTCAATATTTTCAAGAAGTAAAGAATCAACATTTAAATCAGTCGCTGCTTCTTCTAAACTAACACCATTATTTCTTCTTACATCTTGAAGATACTCACCTAATTCTTTCATAAATCACCTCAATAATTAATATTTAATAAGCCATGTTCTGTACCTATTACTAGGTGACAAGTATCTATCTACTATTTCTAGTCCTTAAAAGAATTCACTTCTCCTTTTAAAGCTCCCCTACCATAATTTGGGTTTCTCACTCGTGGGGTTTACCGCGTTTCACTTTTTAGTTTCCTAAAAAATCGTCACTGTGGCACTGCATAAGTCTACCATGGATAAATCTTTAGGTAAAACTCTTCGCCGTTAGTGTTAACCACTACCTTAAGTTATTTTTTCCTTAAGCACGAACACTACAATCATCGCAGACTGTGTGAGCATGGACTTTCCTCTAGAATTATAAAATCCCAGCACTTGTCTAAAATACTAATTATCGTCTTTTCCATAAAAGTCTTTTTCAAGTTGACTAAGTCTTCTTAAAATATCTACATTACTAATCTCTGCTGTATCACTATTATTTCTAACAATTTCTACATTCATCTTCGCATTTCTAAGATCTTGTTTTAAAGACATAATCTCCCTTAAAAGATCAGCTTTTTCTTTTTCTAAACTATCGATAATTGTAAAAAACTGTTCATAATCACTAATAATTACATCAAGAAATTGATCAACTTCTTTAAGTCTATACCCTCTTGTATCAATCTTAAAATCTTTTTCTAATATTTCTTGAGGAGTAAGTGTTATTTTATTTTGATACATAATAAATCACCAATCCCTTTACATAATCATTTTAGAAAAATTATTCTATTTTGTCAATCGTTTCCTAATAACTTCTAATGTTACTAGTCTATTCGCTAACTTTACATTATTTCTAATATTAGATAAAAGATAAATTACATCCCTATTATTCATAATATCACCATCAAAATAATAACTTACTTTTAAATTAATTACAACAAACTCGACAATTAAACAATTTCTTTGACAAAAATTTCATCCATAATAAAAATATGTAGCAAAATAACTATAAATATAGTATAATTACACTAGGTGATATAAATGAATTATCCTACTGGGATAAAAAAAAAGCCTACCCAAATTATTAATTATAGTAATAGAGGTATGACTTTAGAAGATGATATAAATCAAACTAATAGTTATTATCGTGATAACGATATTGCTTATATATACAAAAAACCAACCCCAATTAAGGTTACAAAAGTAAGTTTTAATAATAGAAATGCTACTATCAAAGAAGCTTTTTATGAAAAACCATCTACTACTGATTATAATGGTATATATAAAAGCTATTACATAGATTTTGAAGCTAAAGAAACAAAAAACAAAACATCATTCCCACTAGCAAATATTCATAAACACCAATTAACACACCTAAAAAACATTATAAGACATGGGGGTATAGGCTTTATAATTGTCCGTTTTACGCTTCTTAATGAAACTTATTTACTAAGAACAGAAGATCTTTTTTCTTTTACTGAAAAGAATAAAAGAAAATCTATACCTTTAACTTTCTTTAAAGAAAAAGGTTATCAAATAAAAGAGAATTATAGGCCAAGACTTAATTATCTAAAAATAATAGATATTTTTTTGGAGGTAGATAAAAATGTCAAAAAAGAAAAAAACAAATAAATCAAAAAAACTTAATAAAATGTTCTTATTTTTTGCTGGTTTATTTATTATTTTAATGATTGTCAGTTATTTTATTTTAGGATTTTTAATTACCCTATTTATGGGAGTTGGTATCCTAGTTATTATTGGTCTTGCTAAACTAGTTGATAGTGTTAAAAATAAACCAAAACAGAAAAAAATTGTTAATACTATCTTAATAATTATTTTATCAATCGGTATATTAGGAATGCTTGCAGGTATTGTTTTCATGATCTATATTGCTATTACTGCTAATCCTAAATTTGATGCTGAAGCTTTAGATAGTTATGAACCAACAATATTATACGATGTAAATGGTGAAGAATATGCCAGATTAGGTAGTGAAATGAGAGAAAAAGTAACCTATGATGAATTACCAGAAGTCTTAATTGATGCAATTGTTGCTACAGAAGATTCAAGATTCTTTCAACATAATGGTTTTGATGCTCCAAGATTTTTCAAAGCCTCACTAGGACAATTATTAGGTAACTCCGATGCTGGTGGTGCTTCTACTCTTTCAATGCAAGTTATAAAAAATAAGCTAACTTCAGATGTTGCAACTGGTATTAAAGGTATTGTTAGAAAATTCCAAGATATTTACTTAGCAATCTTTAAACTAGAAAAAAATTATAGTAAAGAACAAATCATTGAATTTTATGTTAACAACCATGGCTTAGGTGGTAATATATATGGTGTTAGTCAAGCTGCTAAAGTTTATTTTAATAAAGATGTAGGTGATCTAAATTTAGCAGAAGCAAGTATTATTGCAGGAATGTTCCAAGCTCCAAATGCTTATCGTCCTACTAATGAAGATAATATTGAAGCTGTTACAGAAAGAAGAAATACTGTTCTTTATCTAATGGAACGTCATGGCTATATCACAGAAGAAGAAAGAGAAATCGCTAGTTCTATTAAAATTGAAGACTTAGTAAATTATAATGCTGATGCTGATACTAGTGGTAACAGTGAATATCAAGGTTATATTGATACTGTTGTTGCAGAAGTAAAAGAAAAAACAAATGGTCTTAATCCTTATACTGAACCAATGGAAATATATACAAACTTAGATCGTAGTAAACAAGATGGTTTAAATAGAGTAATGAATGGTGAAAGTTATACTTGGGTTAATGATGTTATTCAAAGTGGTGTAACTGTTTTAGATAGTGAAACAGGAAAAATTCTTGCTGTTGGAGCAGGAAGAAATAGAACTGGTGTTAATAACTACAACCTAGCAACTTCAGATGAGTTTAAAAGACAACCTGGATCTACTGCAAAACCATTATTTGATTATGGACCTTTAATCGAATATAATAATGCTTCTACTTTTGGATATAATGACGGCGAAGATAATTATCATATGTTTGTTGATGAACCTTATTCTTATACAAATGGTAAAGAAATAAACAACTGGGATGGTAAATTCATGGGCAATATGACTACAAGAAGAGCCCTATCACTTTCAAGAAATATCCCTGCTCTTAAAGCTTTCCAACAAGTAGACAATGCTAAAATTATTGAATTTGTTCAAAAACTTGGTATTGAACCTGAAATAGAAAATGGTAAAATTCATGAAGCTCATTCCCTAGGAGCATTCACAGGAGTCAACTCCCTACAAATGGCTGCTGCATATGCTGCCTTCTCTAACGGTGGTTATTATAATGAACCATACTCTGTTAGTAAAATTGTTCTTTCCAAAACTGGTGAAGAAATAACTCATGAAGGTAAAAAAGAAAAAGTTATGGAAGAATCTACTGCATTCATGATCAGTAGTATCTTAGATGATACATCTATAACCGGTGGTGGAGCAATGGATCGTGTTTCTATGAAAACAGGAACAACTAACTTTGATGAAAACTACCGTAAACAATTAGGTATGGCTGATGATGCTATTCGTGATTCCTGGGTTGTTGGTTATACAACTAAAACTGTTATTAGTATGTGGTATGGTTACGAAAAAACTAATGAAGAAACTGTCGCTCAAGGTTATTATTGTCATAATACAGCAGGAACTGTTCAACGTGATCGTTTATTTACTGCCCTAGCTAATGAAATATTTGAAAAAGATAAAGAAGAATTCCAAATGCCTGATAGTGTCGTTAGACTTCCAATAGTCGCTAACAGTTCAACTGCAAAAATAGCAGGCACAGGTTATACAGGTTCAATTATTTATGAATATTTCAAAAAAGATCATCAACCATCTAATAAACAAGAAATATCTAATTTAAGTACCCCTACAGGTTTAACAGCAACTTATACTAATGGATCTGTTAAATTATCATGGAATGGTGTAAATCCAGGTATTACTGATTCTTCATATGGAGACTTTGGATATAATGTTTACTTCAATAATACCCTATTAGGATTCACTACTAATACAAGTTACACTATAAATAATCCTGATAATCCATATGGAACATATAAAGTCGTCGCTACTTTCAAAAAATATGATGGTCTAAATAGTGAAGCTGCTACTTATGTATTGGAAGAAGAAGAAACAAACTTAACAATTTCTGCAAGTGACATTAATGTTAGCAGTTTCAATATAAGCGATATTACAAATTATATAACCGTAAAAAATAATGGTACTGATGTTACAAGTGAAACAAGTAATTGGCGCTTAACAAGTATTAGTGGAGATACTACAGATACAAATATTACTGTTTTAAATACACCAGGAATATATTATTTAAAATAT
Source organism: uncultured bacterium (assembly GCA_949284575.1). Taxonomy (GTDB): domain Bacteria; phylum Bacillota_I; class Bacilli_A; order RF39; family UBA660; genus Onthousia. The sequence goes on along the minus strand of CASDWO010000055.1, from coordinate 4,933 downwards.
CGATTTACTTATAATGGTGAAACTAAAGAAACTGGTAGTATAAGAGTTACTATTACAACTAGCACTACACCACCAGATGGTTCCACTACTACACCATAAAAATAAGGACTATAATTTAGCCCTTATTTTTTATATTTACAAATATCTTTCAAAGCACAGTTATCACATAAAGGTTTAACTGCCTTACACTGATATCTTCCAAAAAGCACTAATTGTAAATGTCTTTTTCCCCATACTTCACGTTTAAATGTTTTTTTTAATTTTTCTTCAATCCTTCTTACATTATCTTCATCTTTTACTAATCTAAGTCTTTTAGAAACCCTTTCAACATGAGTATCTACAGCAATAGCAGGAATATTATAAAATTCACTTAAAAAAACATTTGCTGTCTTTCTTCCAACCCCAGGTAAAGCTTCTAAATCTTCTCTTTTAACAGGAACAACTCCACCATGTTTATTAACAAGATTAAGAGCTATTTCTTTAACATAAAGAGCTTTCTTATGATGAGAACCTATAGGTCTTAAAATTAACTCTAAATCACTTAGATCAGCATTACATAAAGCCCCTAAATCTTTATACTTATCAAAAAGTATTGGTGTTACACTATTAACTCTTCTATCTGTTGATTGCGCACTTAAAACAATAGCAATTAACAATTGATAATCATTAGTATAATTAAGTTCACATTTAGGTTCAGGATAAAGTTTATCCAAGTATTCTTCTATTCTCTCTACTTTATTCATTTGCATCATCATCTTCAAACCAGTCATAATCAAACACCTCAACAGGTTCCTTTAATTCCTTATTTTTCTTATTTAAGAAATGAGAGACATCTTCTTTCGTTTTAATTCCCTTTTTATCCCATTCATATAAAATACGATCAATATATCTAATACTAGCAACCCCATTTAAAGTAGCTTCTTTAACTGCTTCTACTATTATATCAGAGTTAAAATTTTCAGACCAAGCTTTAATATATAAAGTCTCACTAGAACTAAGTGTTCTCCCAAACTCTTTCTCAACCGTAGCATATATATCAACATCATCTTTTTTATCTTCTTTTTCCATAGTTTCATTTAATAAAACTGATGTAAATTTTTCATAAAAAAGTTCTAAATTTATCTTCTCTTCAACAATTCCTTTATCATTTTTATAAGTTTCAATTACCAATAATTTCTTATCACAAAGAGTTGAAATCATCTTTAAAATATCAACTAAAGTATAATTAAGCTCTAAAGCCATATTATTAGGATCAAAAGTAAACACTTTCCCTTTTCCTCGCAAATACATCAAAAAAACTAACTCTTCTAAAGATAAACTCAAGTCTTTATATTTCTTAAAGAAAACTAGAGGAATAACAATATTAGTATCTTCAAATAAATTAATCAATTGTTGTTGTTTCATTTTCTCGCTCCTTTAATTTACTATATACATTTTTTATAAATAAAAGCAACTCTTTTTTATTATTTTCAACTTCTTTATTTAAAATAGCCTCTTCAATCCTTTCCCAAATAGTACTTAAATCAGGACCTTCTTCAATTTTTAAACTATTAATAATATCATAACTATCTATAACAATATCACTTCTCTTATGAATAGGCATATTTTCATATATATCCATCAAGTATTTATTACCTAATCCCATTATTTCTAAAGCAACACTACAAACATATAAATCATATTTATAAACTGTCTTAGAGCATAAAGGATTATCTTTTATAGCTAATCTTATTTCTTTCATTAATTGTAATTCATTTCTTGTAAATGGATAAAGATCATCAACTTCTAATACTGTCCAAATACCAATAACTTGCTTAATATTTTTAACAAAAGAAAGTCTTTGTAAACCTAATTCTTTATCTAAACCTAAATCTCTTAAAAGATCAAGTCCCTTTTGTAAATTATTACTACTAAATATTTTATTAAGCTCTTCTTTTTTTCTTTCTAAAGATAAATTAGTCAATAAATATTTAGTCTGTCTAATAGCTTCTTCAACTTCAAAAGTCAAAGAAAAATCTAGAGTTGTAGCAAATCTTACAGCCCTTAATATCCTAAGAACATCTTTAGAAAAAGAAACAGTAGCATCGCCTATAGTTCTAATTTTTCGTTTTTTAATATCTTCATAACCATTAACTAAATCGTGTATTTTACCATTTTTATCTATACAAATAGCATTAATAGTAAAATCCCGTCTTTTAATATCATCAGCTAAATTAGTAGCATAAATAACTGTATTAGGATGTCTCATATCTTGATAATCTTGTTCAACTCTATAAGTTGTAATCTCAAACTTAATAGCATTATAATAGATACTAACCGCTCCATAAAAAGTATTAGTAGTAGAAGCATTAGGAAATAACTCCATTAACTGTTTAGGAGTAGCATTAGTTGCAATATCGATATCATTAGATTTTCTTTTCATTAAATAATCTCTAACAAAACCTCCCACAATATAGGCTTCATATCCATTTTCCTCAATTATATTTAAAACCTTTAAGGCTATATCTAACATTATTTTATCACCACTAACATTGTATCACATTTATACTATTTTTTTAAGTTAAACAATAATTATAAATTATAAGGAAAAGCCAAATTAATATAAAAATAATATTAAAAAAGTAAAATTTAATTTTTAAAGTTTTATGTTTAAATAAAATCATCGCAAAAAAAGCTCCTAAAGCACCACCCAAAGCACTAAAAGTTAATAATAACTTTTCACTAATTCTATAATATTTATTAATTGCTAGAAATTTGTCTACAGAATAGAAAATAAAAGTAAGAATATTAATACAAATTAAATATATTATCATAAAGAAAAAAGCCTTTCTTGGCTTCTTCTTAATTAACTGAATCTTTAAGTGCAGATCCTGCTTTAAATGAAACAGCATTTCTAGCTTCAATTTTAACTGTTTCACCAGTTCTAGGATTGCGTCCTTCACGAGCAGCTCTTTTAGATACACTAAATGTACCAAATCCTACTAGTGGAACTTTATCTCCATTAGCTAGTGCTTCAGTAATAGCTTCAAATGTTGCATCGATAGCACGTGTTGCATCAGCTTTAGTTAATCCAACTTTTTCAGCAACAGCTTCAACTAATTCTACTTTTTTCATTTTAAAACCTCCTATAATTTAAGCATATCTTGCTTACATAATAAGAATAGCATGAAAGGTCTTTAAAATCAATGTATTTTATACTTTTTTACAATATTAATTATTAGGAATAACAAGTACTTGACCAATAGATAAAAGATTATTTGTTAAATTATTAGCATTTTTTAAATCACCTACTGTAACACCAAACTTACGAGCTATACTCCATAAGCTATCGCCACTTGCTACTGTATATGTTGTAGGAGTATTAGATGCGTTATCACCATTAGGAATAATAAGTACTTGACCAATACTTAAAGTATCACTAACTAGATCATTAGCATCCCTTATCTCTTGAACAGTAACTCCAAACCTATTAGCAATACTCCATAAGCTATCTCCACTTACTACTGTATATGTTGTTGTAGTTGTATTATCATTATTATTATTACCATTTTCTAAGTCTTCATCTGCACTAAGACCTGGTATAATCAAAGATTGTCCTACACTTAAAGTATCACTAACTAAATCATTAGCATCTCTTATCTCTTGGACAGTAATACCAAATTTACGAGCTATACTCCATAAACTATCACCTCGTTCTACTGTGTAATAGAATACTGCTCCATTATTATCACCTATATCTTCATCACCACTAACACTTGGTATAGTTAAAACCTGCCCTATACTTAAAGTATCACTTGTTAAGTTATTTGCATCTCTTAATTGCTGTACAGTAACTCCAAACCTATTAGCAATACTCCATAAACTATCTCCAGACTGTACGGTATAAGTAGTAGAAGGTCCTGTTATATTATCATTATCTTCATTACCATTACTAACACCAGGAATAATTAAAACTTGTCCTATACTAAGAGTATCACTAGTAAGATTATTGGCCCGTCTTAAATCATTAACACTTATTCCATAACGACTTGCAATACTCCATAAACTATCTCCTCTTTGCACAGTGTAAGTAACATTACCTCCAGTTCCATTATCAGTACCACCACTAGTAGGAATTCTAAGAAGTTGACCAACAGTAAGAGTATCACTTGTTAAGTCATTAGCATCTCTTAACTGTTGTACCGTAACCCCAAATTTACGAGCTATACTCCATAGGCTATCCCCTTTAACTACAGTATAAAAGTTAGTACCACTTCCTTCTGGAGGAGTATAAGAAACTCCAGCATACTGAGCAATCGCTCTAACTACTGCTTCTACATAATTTAATAAATCATTTTGTAATTTAACTCTATCATTAGCATTATCAATAAAACCATATTCTACAAGTAAAGATTGCATAGGAGAAGTTTCTCTAATAATATAATAATAGTCTTTAGAGGGATCTTCAGGAAGTCTTCTTTGATAATATTTACGCATAATTTGTCCCTCACTACCTATCTCTTCTAAAATAGATCTAGCTAAAGTAGAGTTATTACGTAAAGCATAAATAACTTCTGCTCCTTCCCCACCTCCTGCATTTATGTGGTTAGAAATAAGAATAGCATTACTACTACCACCAAAAGCTTCATTAGCACGTCTAAGTCTTTCAGTTCTACTCAAATTTTCATCATAATCTCTCGTTAGAACAGCAGGTATACCTAACTGTTTTAACCTTTCATACATATATAAAGATGCATCTAATGTAAAATCTTTTTCTTGCAAACCACCACTAACAGCACCAGGATCAGCACCACCATGTGCAGGAACATAGAAAATCCAAATTTATTATTTCTTTCTAAAATTCAAAATTCCATTCTATTTCAATATCTCTTGAATTAGTTTCTTTATCAATTTCTCCAATATATATTTTATCTATGAACTCATCAATTATTAT
>CASDWO010000054.1 GCA_949284575.1 uncultured bacterium | reverse complement strand
TTAACTAAGATAACCAGTGCCGAACCACTAAAAGATTCAGGAACGTTTAAAACAATTGCTTTTGGAGATAATCCAACATTTTCAAGTACAAATACTGTAGGTTCATTCTTAAATGGAGACTATCTAACAAATTATGTAGGAGATTCTTATAGTGATATGATAGAAGATAGTACAACATGGTATATTGGAACAGTAGGATATGGTACATCATATAAACTAGCTAAATATACAGATGAAACTGGTAATACCTTAACATCAAGTACAACTACAGCAAAAGTAGGATTACTAAGATTAGGAGAATTAATGTCAGGCCAATTTGATGGATATGGTAATAATACTACTTATTGGACCTTAACACCATATAATTCGTCTAATGTGCGTAGCGTCTACTACTATGGTAGTTCGGGCAACTATATACCGACCTATGCGAACGGTGCTCGCCCATCTATAAATCTAAAATCTAACGTGCAAATTGTAAATGGTGATGGGACCTTTAATTCACCTTTTGAAATACAACTAGCAAGTTAATTGTCAGGAAAGTAATTTTTTTCTCTTATAAGTAGGTGTAGAATATTTGGGGATTTGTCTCGTAATGAGCGTGACTAGCTTATAGTGTTTTTAAACAAACAATTGCTTTATAGAAAGTTATAATGTGAAAGGAAGGAGAATATCTCTTCTTTTTTTCTTTTTCCTATGCTATAATACAGTTATATTTTAGATTGGATGTGGTTATATGTTCGTAGATGAAGTAACACTTAAAGTAATCGCTGGGGCAGGTGGAGATGGCTGTACTGCTTTTAGACGAGAAAAATATATTCCTATGGGAGGACCATATGGTGGTAATGGTGGACATGGTGCTGATATTATCTTTAAAGTAGATGAAGGACTTCATACATTACTTGATTTGCGTTATCAAAAGGAGATAAAGGGCTCTAAAGGTGAAAATGGAATGGGAAAAAATATGCATGGTAAAGGGGCTTCTCCTGTTGTTGTTAGAGTACCACAAGGAACTGTTATTACTGATTTAGATACAGGTTTAATTATTGCTGATTTAAAGAAGAAGGATGATAGTGTTATAGTTGCTAAAGGTGGTCGTGGTGGACGTGGTAATACGGCTTTTAAAACACAAACAAATACGGCTCCAAATTTCTCAGAAAATGGTGAACCAGGTGAAGAGAGAACTATAAAAGTAGAACTTAAACTCCTTGCAGATGTTGGCCTTGTTGGTCTTCCTAGTGTTGGTAAGAGTACAATTATCTCTAAAGTAAGTAAAGCAAAGCCTAAGATTGCAGAATATCACTTTACAACCCTTAAACCAAATCTTGGGGTAGTTCGTGCAACTAACGGTAAAACTTTTGTTATGGCAGATCTTCCTGGATTAATTGAAGGTGCTAGTAAAGGAGAAGGACTAGGAGATAGATTTTTACGTCATATAGAGCGGACGAGAGTAATACTTCATGTTCTTGATATGGCGGGAACTGAAGGAAGAGATCCATATGATGATTATGTTCTTATTAATAAAGAACTAGAAGAATTTAATAAAAAACTTCTTACGAAACCTATGGTTATAATTGCAAATAAAATGGATATTGCAGGTAGTAAAGAAAACCTTGCTAAATTTAAAGAGAAAGTTAAAGATAAAAAAATCTTTGAAGTAACGGCATTAACTAGTTCTGGACTTATGGAAGTAGTAGATTATTTAAGTGATTTGCTAGATACAATAAAGTGCGAGAATCTTTATGAAGATGATGCATTTGAGTCTCATGTTTTATATAAATTTAAAGAAGAAAAACCATTTACAATCGAAAAAGAAGGAGAAGACTTTGTAATTAAAGGGGAAAAAATAGAAAAACTTTTTAAAATGACTAAATTTACTGATGAAGGTATTAAAAGATTTAGTAATAAACTAAGAAAAATGGGAATTGATGAAGAGCTTGAGAAAATGGGAGCAGATGATGGGGATATGGTTAGAATATTAGATTTTTACTTTGAGTATCATAAATAATGATAGATATAGATAGATTAATAAATAGCGAAGAAAGATTAAATAAATATTTAGATTATCTAATAGAGATACTAGCAAGTGACTATCATTATAGTTTTAAAGATTTAATAGCTAGAAGATTAAGAGAAACAGTTTATATTTTTGATTCTCTTCCTCGTGATAGTTATTATGCTTTAAAATGCTTAGGCTTTAATCCTAAAGTAAATAAAGATTTCTATAAATATTATTTGGAACATAAAGACTATTTAGTTATAGAAAAAAATATTAATAAAGAATTTTATAAAAAATATGATAGATCTATAAGAAAAACTTTAAATATTACAGCATCTTTTTATAAAAATAATAGAGATGTTATTAATGATTTAGACTATCAATATTTTTCTTCAATTTATGAAGAATATTATGATGATGAGAATTTCATTAAAGTTATTGATGAGTATAGAAAAAAATATCTTGAAACTTGTAAAAAAATAGATCTTGTACCTTTAGTTGATCAAAAAAAGATAGATTCTTTAATGAAAAATTTAGATTGTCTTTGTGATTATTCTAATTATAAATTAATAAATAGTACTCTTTTTGGGAAAAGAATGAAAGAAAAGATAGGTTTAAAGTTTAAGGTAAATCCTTCTTTACAAAATATATATTTAAGAGATTTGTTAGATACTGAAGAAAACGTCTCAGCGTTTACTACTACTATAAAAAATAAAACACTTATTTATCATCCTCTTTTTTCTAATTATAATAGGGGAAGTCTTGATTTAATGTTATTACATGAGATGATTCATTCTCTTGAGAGGACTAATGATAATTTTGGTTTAGATATTAAAAACCTAGAACAAACTATCTTTAATGAGTTAAGAACACAAACGAAAGCTATAAAAACTAAAAAAAAACTAAGAAAAGAACAAATATATATTTTTGATATGGATAATAGTGTTACTAGAAGTAATTCTACTTATGATAATTTTATTCCTTTAGTTTCTAGTTTTTTAGATGAATATAAAGAGATAATTGATTATGTAGCAATTACTAATAGAATGAGTATGTTATATAGATTCTTTTCTAGGGATGGTTTTGCTTCATATACTAATCTTTTAGAAAGTATTCATGAGTTATATCGTATTAAAGGGTGTAATGATGCAGCTTTAATTATAGATGATAATAAAGATACTATTAAAAGACTTGAAAAGACAATGAAATTAACTAAAAAATAGGGGGATTCATGAAAGACTTAGAGAGATTGTTAAATCCTAAAAAGAGATTTTTAGAATATCAAGACTATCTAATAGATTTAATAGCTAGTTCTTATCATAAGAGCTTTAAAGACTTGATAGCATTTAGAATTAAAAATGCGGTTTACTTTTTTGATTCAACTCCTGATGTTACTTATCAATTTATAAGAGAGTTTAAGCCTAATATTAAAAATTTAATAAAATATTATTTCTTAAATAAAGACTTTTTATATCATCAAGCTCTAGCTGAAAATATAATTCATCAATATTATTATTTATACTTAAAGACATTTTTTCATATTAGTGATTCTTATTTTAGAGAAAATATTGATAAGATTTTAGAGCTTAATTATGAAGTTTTTTCTAAAATTTCTAGGGAGATTTTATTAGATTCTAATTTAACTTATGATCATAAAAAAATAATTATAAAGGAACGTAAGAAATATATTAATCAATGTAAAAGTATTAATTTAAAACCAATTACAGATGAAAATAAAATTGAATATCATTTATCTCGAAAAGAAAGTTTTGATAAAGAAGTAAATTACTCTATAAGTCGTTATTCATTTTATGGGAAAAAAATTATTAAAATGTTAAAAGAAATGGATATTTATCAGTTAATACCACTTGAATTTTTGGCAGAATCTATGATTTTTTTAGATGATTGTGAAGCTAAAACGATGTATTTAAAAACTAATCAAGATAAGTATCAATGTTTATTAACATTTCCTCTAATAGATAAATATAGTTCAAATGGATTAGATATAATTTTACTTCATGAATTAATTCATGTTAGTGAATTTGATCAATTAAAAAAATATCATTCATATGATTTTAATGATATCTTTAAAGAGTTTAGAACTCAGGAAAAAACTCTTAAGCTGTTTTCTAAATTAAGAGGGGACAATATACATATTTTTGATCAAGATAATAATGATGATTCTTCTTTTGAGACTTTGTATGATCAATTTATTCCTTTGATTAAGCCTCTTTTGGATGATTATAGAGAATTAATTGATTATTGTGCTATTACTAATAAAATTTCTCCTATTTATAAAAATTTAGGAAGAGATAATTTTGATACTTATTGTGAATTACTTAATACTTTATATAATGAGATTACTTTTCTTCTTGATTTTTTAGAGGAAGAAGAGGAAATAGAGATTCCTTTAAAATCTAGTTATGAGCAAATAGATAAGATGAAAGCTTATTCAAAGCGTAAGACTTAAAAAATGTATCTTGTTCGCTTGTATTGAAGATACATTTGTGTTATTATTTACCAAGGAATACTTAGTAATGGGTGTTTGCTTCTTTCTTCAACCTTAATTCAGGGGGAGAAAGGGGAACTGCTTATGAGTAAGAAAGATATGTTAATAGTTGTATTATTAATTATTATTATTCTTTTAATCATCTTCAAATAGAAAACACCCTATTACATCAACATTGTAATTAGGGTGTTTGCATAAATACAATATTTGAGGCAAATACCCAAAAGCGTAACTAGGTATTCCTCTTTTTTAGTTATATGTAAATTTTCTTTACATATACATACTACCATAAATAATTAATTTTATCAAGAGGGATGATTTTATGACGTTAACAATAGATAATGAAACTTATAATTTAGAGATAGTTAAGAAAAGTACTACTAAAAATCTTTATATTAGAGTTAAAGATGATTTAACTATTTATGTTACTTGTAATACATTAACATCTAATAAAAAGATAATGAGTGTAATAGAAGAAAACTATGATTCTATTAGAAGAATGCTTGAAAAAGTTAAAGAAAAAAAGAAATTTAATAGTGAATTTTACTTTTTAGGGAAAAAATATGATATTATATATACAGAAAACTGTGATCTTAAATTAGGTGAGAAAAAAGTTTTTGTTAATAGAGATTTTGATTTAGATAAATGGAAGAAGAAACAAGCTTTGGGTATTTTTAGTGAACATTTAGAAATGTGTTATAATAATTTTACTAGAAGTATTCCATATCCTAAATTAAGACTTAGAAAAATGACTACAAGATGGGGAGTATGTAATGTTAAGACTCATGTAATAACTTTAAATACAGAACTAATTACTAAAGATTTGGGATGCCTTGATTATGTTATTTATCATGAGTTAAGTCATTTAATAGAAGCGAATCATTCTAAGAAGTTTTGGGCTATTGTCGAAGAGAATTGTCCTGATTATAAGAAGTGGAGAAAATTAACTAATAAATATGGAAGTGAGGAGTAGTATGCTTATAACAAGTTTAGATAATGAGAAGGTTAAGTATTATTATAAATTAGGGAAGAAGAAGTATCGTGATCTTAATAATGAATTTGTAGTAGAAGGAGAACATTTAGTACTAGAAGCTTATAAAAGTGGAGCTTTAAAAGAAGTAATGGTAGAAGAAGGAGTCGTTTTACCAATTGATGTAGAACAAATAGAAGTAAGTAGAGAAGTTTTAAAGAAAATAAGTTCTTTAGATAATCCACCTAAAATGATAGGACTATGTAAAAAAATAATAGATACAACAATTGGTAAGAGAATCTTAATATTAGATGAAATAGCAGATCCTGGTAACATGGGAACTATTATTAGAAGTGCTGTTGCTTTTAATATCGATACAATTGTAATTGGTGATAATACTGTTGATGTTTTTTCTCCTAAAGTAGTTAGAGCAACACAGGGAATGATATTTCATGTACCTATTGTTTTTTATAATATTGAGAAATTAATTCCAATCTTAAAAAAACTAAAAATACCTGTTCTTGCTACTAATGTTAAATATGGTGAAGATGCTAGAATCCTTCCTAATACTATAAAAGATGTTTTCGCTCTTATTATTGGTAATGAAGGAAGTGGAGTTAATCCTAAGTACTTAGAGTTAAGTGATAAATTTATTTATATACCTATGAATGAAGTAGTTGAAAGTTTAAATGTAGGTGTTGCTACTTCTATAATTTTATATGAAATGGATAAAAGAAATGACTAAATTATATATAGGTAAAATAGTTAATACTCATGGTATTAAAGGAGAACTTAGGATAAAAGATAATTTAACTCTTATACAGAAAAAAGAAATATTTAAAATAGGTAGTAGTTTAATAATAGATGATAAACCTTATGAAATAACTAGTTATAGAGTTCATAAAGACTATGATATGGTTACTTTTAAAGATTTTAATAATATAAATGAAGTGTTATTCTTGAAGGGTAAGAAAGTATATAAATCTAAGAATGAGATTAATCTTAATAATGAAAACATCCTAGATAGTGAACTTATAGCCTATAAAGTTAAAACTACTGATAATATAGATGGTAAAGTTCTTGATATTGAAGAGACTGGTAATAATTATAAGATTCTTAGAGTTTTGATAGATAATAGGGAAGTGCTAATACCATATCATAAAGATTTTGTAAAAATAGATAGTAATAAAAAAGAAGTTCTTGTAAGAATTCCTTAGGAGGTTGTAATGAAAATAGATGTGTTAACCTTATTTCCTAATATGTTTGCTAGTGTATTTGATGAATCTATTATTAAAAGAGCACTTAATAATGGTTTAGTAGAAATTAATGTCCATAATATTAGAGATTATAGTAGTGACCCTCATAAAAAGGTCGATGATACTCCTTATGGGGGAGGGCCTGGAATGGTTTTAATGTGTCAGCCTATATTTGATGCTGTTAAAGCTTTAAGAAGTGATAATTCTAAAGTAATATTATTAACTCCTGGTGGTAAGTTATATAAACAGTCTATCGCTTTAGATTTATCTTTTGAGGAGCACCTTATTTTGATATGTGGTCATTATGAAGGTTTTGATGAGAGGATTAAAACTATTTGTGATATGGAACTATCTATTGGTGATTATATCTTAACAGGAGGAGAAATACCTTGTATGGTCTTAATTGATTCTATTACAAGATTAGTAGATGGTGTTATAAAAAAAGAAAGTTATGAAAAGGAATCATTTACTACTAATCTATTAGATTATCCAAACTATACTAAACCAAGAATTTATGAAGGATTAAATGTTCCTGATATTTTAGTTAATGGTGATCATGAAAAGATAAATAAATGGCGAAGCGAAATGCAAATTAAATTAACTAAAGAGAATAGGCCTGACTTATTAAAAGGAGATGGTTCAGTTGAATAATTACTTGGTAATAGAAAAAAGTTATACTTATAATGGAGATTTAACTTTAGGAAAAGAGTTAACTATTAAATCTCATAATAATAAAGTAGCTATTTATAATAATTACCTGCAAAAAGTTTTTATTAGTAATAAAGTCTATAAAAAATATTTGAATCTTTTAAAACTTGTAAACTTTTATTTAAATAGTGATGATGATACAGGGACAGCTTATCATGAGGCTTTAAATGAAATAGAGAGATTTCGTCAGCTTGTTAAAAATAAATATAGAGCTTATCTTTTAGATAAGACTCTAAAAGAGATGTCTTTAGAATTACAAAAAAAGATTCATGAAGCGAAAAGACGGGTCTTTTATTTAGAAGCTAAGGAGTATAATTATCAAAATGAAAATAGAAGAAGTAAATAATATTTACGAAATATATATTTTGTGATATTATATTAGACATTAAAGGGGGAGTTTAAATGATTTTAATACCAGAACAAGTAAAAGCTTTAAGAGATAAGATAATTGAATTAGAAGAAGAGATTAATGATTATATAGAATATTTAAAAAACTGTGAGAAGAGTTGTCCTGATGATGGTTTTGTTAAATATTGTGATAATTCTTTAGAAGAAAGAGATTATGAGATAAAAAGAGCTAAACTTAAAGAATATAAAGAAGCTTTAATAAAGAGTGAGTTTCTTGATCAGGATTCTTTAGTTGTAGATTATGGTAGTAAAGTTGTTATTAAGTATGATGATGAAGATTATGAAGAGACTTATACTTTATTAGAAACTTCTATTGGTCTTGAAAGTTACTTAATAAATAGAGATAATGGTTATATTAGTGTTAAAAGTCTTTTAGGAGAAAATATTAAAGATAAAAAAATTGGGGATACTTTCTCTTATGAAGTAGCAGTAAAGGGGAAGAAAAATAAAATAACGATATCAGGGAGAATTATTGATATTATAAAGAAAACAAATAAAGATCTTCATTTTATTATGTCTAGACCTAAAGCTAATAGAATTTCTAAGAAAAATGAAATAGTAAGAAAAGATGCATATAAAAATAATGATATTAAAGAATTTTCTAAAGTATATGAAATAACTCTAAGTCAATATAATTTATTAAAAGAAGAAAAAGAAAGATTAACAGAAGCTTTATTAAGATTAAAAAAAGATGATGATAAGATTTCTATTGGATCTATTATTACTTTAAAAGATAAGAAAGATAATATTAATAAATATACTATTGTTGATAAAGATGATATTGATTATAGTAAAGAAATAGATGCTAATACAATTACCTTTTCAAGATTAATTTCTAAGAAAAAGGGAGATTATATAGATGATGTTACACATTATTATGTTAATGGTAAAAGTAAAGTTCAAAAGTACTTTGGAGAAATAATTGATATAGATAATAGTAATGTTATTACTTTAGAAAAAGAAACTACTTATCTTAATATTTGGGCAATTTATTCTAGATTAGGAATTGTTAATAGATTATTAAAAAATGCTAAAGTTGTTATGCCACCTTGTGATGATACTATTGGAGTTGGAAGTAAAGTTAGTATTATGACATTTGAAGATGGAAAAGTTCAAAATAGAAGAGTAGAGGTTATTAATCAAGCGGTATCTAGTGAACTTAATTCTGATTATGTAGAGATAATAAGTCCTTTAGGACAAGAGATTGTTTCTCTTTCTAATAATCAAAGATTTACTTATAATTATTATTCAAACTTAATGAAAAGGGTTGTGCAAGGAGAAGGAATAGTTTATGATATATGTAATAATACTTTAGAAAAACTTATTTCTAATCCTTTAACTTATCAAAAGCGAAAAAGAGGCTAAGCTTCTTTTTTCCTTGGAAAATTATAGAGGTGAAAAATGAAGATACAATATAACTTAATTAAAACAGAAAAAAATACAAAAGCAAGACTTGGGACTATTAAAACTAATTATGGAACAGTAGAGACACCTATGTTTATGCCTGTTGGGACTAAAGCGACTGTAAAAGGACTTAGTCCTGAAGAAGTTAAAGAGACAGGTGCTGGGATTGTTCTTGCAAATACTTATCATTTATGGTTAAGACCAGGAGAAGATATAGTAGCTAGGGCAGGAGGTCTTCATAAATTTATGAATTATGATGGACCAATATTAACTGATAGTGGTGGCTTTCAAGTTTTTTCTTTAGCTAAAAATAAGAGTAAAGATATTACTGAAGAAGGTGTACACTTTAAAAGTCATATTGATGGAAAAGATTTATTTTTAACTCCTGAAAAGTCAATTGAAATACAAAATAAATTAGATAGTGATATTGCTATGAGTTTTGATGAATGTCCTCCTGCTAGTGCTAGTTATGACTATTTAAAAAATAGTGTAGAACGTACTATTAGATGGGCTAAAAGAGGAAAGGCTGTTCATAATAATCCTAATCAAGCTTTATTTGGAATAGTTCAAGGAGGAGCGATAGAGGATTTAAGAAAATATTCAGCGATAGAAACAGTTAAACTAGACTTTGACGGGTTTAGTATTGGTGGGGTTGCTAATGATGGTGAAAGTAAAGAAGATATGTATAAAGCGATAGATTATTCTATTCCTTATTTACCAGAAGATAAAGTTAGATATTTAATGGGAGTAGGAGAGCCTATTGATATTATAGAAGGTGTAATTCGTGGAGTAGATATCTTTGATTGTGTCTTACCTACTAGAATTGCAAGACATGGTGGGGCCTTTACAAGATATGGGAAAATTAATTTAAATAATGCTAAATATAAAGAGGATTTTACTCCTATAGAAGAGTTTTGTGACTGTTATACTTGTAAACATTATACAAAAGCTTATATAAGACATTTACTTAATACAGGAGAAATGTTAGGAGGAAGACTTTTATCAATTCATAATATTAGATTCTTAATTAAGCTAACTGAAGAATTAAGAGAAGCGATTAAAAACGATAATATTTTGGCATATAAAGAAGAATTTATTAGTAAGTATACAGGTAAAAAAGAAAATTAATTGCTATTTTAAAAATAATATAGTAAAATTTAGATAAGGAGAGATAAAATGGATAGGGAATTTATTAAAGAAATAGAAATGAAAATGGAAGGAGCTCTTGCTAATTTAGAAAAACGTTTTACAACAGTAAGAGCAGGTCGAGCTAATCCATCTAGTTTAGATGGTGTTATGGTTGATTATTATGGATCTATGACACCTTTAAAAGGTCTTGCAACTATATCTGTACCAGAAGCTACACAATTATTAATTAAACCTTTTGATCGTAGTTGTTTAGGATCTATTGAAAAAGCTATTCTTGCTTCTAATTTAGGATATAATCCTTCTAATGATGGAGAAACTATTAGAATTGTTATTCCGGCTTTAACAGAAGAGAGAAGACGGGAACTTGTTAAACAAGTAAAAGCGATTGCAGAAGAAGCTAAAGTATCTATTAGAAATATTAGACATGAAGCTAATCTTAAAATTGAGAAAATGGAACTTCCAGAAGATGAAGAAAAAGGTATGATGAAGGATGTTCAAGATTTAGTTAATCAATGTAATAAAGATATTGATAATCTTTGTAAAGAAAAAGAACAAGAATTAATGACTGTATAGTAGTGTAGAAAAAACACTACTTTTAGTTTAGGAGAGATGTGTAAATGATTTTAAAAGTTAAGATAAAAAATATATTTTCTTTTAAAGATGAAATGACCTTTAATTTTAATAATATTACCATTATAAATGGTTCTAATAATAGTGGGAAGACTAATTTATTAAAAATTCTTGATATAGTTAGTAGAATGGTTAGAAATGATGATAATTTTGATAATATTCTTCTTAATTCATATGCTTATAATAAAGAGTTATGTAGTTTTGAAATTACTTTTAATTTTGATAATACTAACTATACTTATGGATTTAGTTGTAATAGAAAAGAAATTGTTAAAGAATATTTATACTGTGATAATCTTAAAATATTTGTAAGAGATAATATTAATAAATACTCTTTTAATAAGAAAGATAAAAGACTTATTAAAATATCTAATAATGTTTCTAGTAATAGATTATTTATTAGTTATTTTGCTAATAGTAATTATATTTATTTAAGTGATGTTTATAATTATCTTTCAATTAATATAGGGGTTGTTTTAAATATTGGATCGCTTTTTGATCTTGCTTTTAGAATTTATGAAAGGGATACTAATAATGAGTTAAAGAAATATATATTAGATTTCTTTAAAAAGTCTAATATAAATATTATAGATTATAAAGTAAGTACTCTTTTAATAAATGGTAATAAAGCTTATCAAACAAAATTTAAACATTCTTCTAATAAGACATATATTATAGATTATGGAGATGAGTCTTTAAGTATTAGAGTAATATTTGCACTTTTACCTTTCATATTAATGGCTATAGATAGTAAAAGAAGTTTATTGATTGATGATTTAGATAGTTATCTTGATAGAGATATTATATCTTTATTTTTTGAGTATTTTAAAAATAAAGAAGGACAATTTATTTTTAGCTCTTTTAATGATTATGATTATGGCTTTGATGCGATAAAGTTAAAAAATACTTGATTTTATGAACAAAATAGAGTATTATAGACAACTATATTAATAAAAAAACAAAAAAAATGTATTTTTTACAATTTGATGTGTTATAATTAATTGTAGAGGAGGAAAATGATATGAAATTACTTAAGGTAGTTGCTAATAATTTTAAGTTGTGTGAAGATAACTTTACTATTAGTTTTGTACCTAAAGCTAATAAGACTTTAGATGATAAAGAATTTGAACTTCATGAAATTAATGAAAATTTATATACTTTTACAACGGTTGGAGTAATTGGAAAAAATGCTTCAGGTAAAACAATGACAGTAGAATTATTATCTGTTATTTATGATATTTTATCTAATTTTAGAATAAAAAACTCTATTGATATTTTTAAGTATATTAATGAAACTGTGAATATTGATATTTCTTTTTATTATGATAATTATTTATATAGATATATTACAGATTTATATAAGAATGATCTTGATGAAACTACCGTCTTATTTAAAAATCAAAAATTGTATAAAAGAGAATATAGAAAAACTTATGATAATATAAATAAATTATTTGATTATGAAAAATATCAAGAAGTAATTAATAATATAGATTTACCTGAAGATACTTCAATTATTTATACTTTATTAAAAAATATTACTATTAGGGGAATATATTGTCCAAGTGAAGATTTTATATATCGTAATTATGTTGGAGCATTTAGTCTATATAAAACTCTTAATAATGATTTAAATATTATATCTTCTATTTTAAAAATGTTTGATGAACATCTTGAAACTATTGAAATGATTGATGATACTAAATTTAAAATTGTTTATTCTAATAAAGAAATAAGAGAAGTTTCAATTAAAGAATTATATGATATTTTATCTAGTGGAACAACTAAAGGTTTTTGCTTATTTACTTTTGTTGTCTTTTCACTTAAGAGTGGATGTGATCTTATAATAGACGAGATAGAAAATCATTTTCATAAAACACTCGTAGAAAATTTAGTTAATTTATATAAAGATAAATCAGTAAATAAAAAAAATGCTACTTTAATATTTACTACTCATTATTGTGAATTATTAGATTTATTTAATAGAAATGATAATATTTATATTAGTAAATATGATAAGGCAGTTATTTTGGAAAATATGTATGAAAAATATAAATTTAGACCTGAATTATCAAAGAGTAATAAATTTTATGCTAATGCCTTTAATACAAATGTTAATTATGAATCACTTATGAATTTTAAAAAGGAATTAATGTAAATGAAATACTTAATTATGTGTGAAGGTAGTAATGAAGAAACTTTAATAAATTTGTTGCTTGATAATAATAAATTGAAAATTACAAGAGATGATTTAATAGGAAGAAGACCTTATAATGTAAGACAACTTAAAAATCCTGTAATTAAAACAGAATTAAAGCATTATAATGATTATGTTGTTATATATAGAATTGGAGATACACAAAAAGATGATTTAGTAATTCCTAAAGATTTAAAAAGAAAAGTTCTTAAAGATAATATATTTAAAATTTGTACTAAACCAGAAATGGAATATCTACTTATTATTAATGAAAATTTAATAAATGAATTTAATAAAAGTAAAGAAAGTCCTAAGGAATTTGCTAAAAGAAATATTGTATATAATGGAGTAAGATATGATCAGTCTAATGATTTTTTAAAAAAATATTATGGTGGGAAAAGGATAAATAATCTTATTGATAATATTGTTAAATATAAAAGTATTAAAAAACATGGAAAAGATGAATTTTTTCTTTCTGATTTATTAAAATAAATTAATCTTTACAATTAACTTTTAAATATGATATAGTAATTCATGAAATGACTGTGATTAAGAAGTAGTAGTAAATGATTTCTTTTTTAGAGAGTCTATGGTAGGTGGAAATAGATAAGAATAGTTTATGAATTCGTCTTAGGAGTTCCTATAACAAAATTATAGGCGTTTATCGCGTTAAGATTAATAAGATAGTTAAATAACTATAAATTAAGGTGGTACCGAGTATACTCATTGTAGACTCCCTTAAGTTATAGTTATTTTTTATTTTAGGAGGTAGTAGTTATGGTTAAAAGATTTATTTGGGATCTAGATGGAACGATTCTAGATGGAGATTTTTCTATGGAAGAGAAGTTCTTTAAAGATAATTTAAGTGAAGAAGATTTTCTTAAGTTTAATAAACAACGTTGGGATTTAATCAATGCTTATGAAAGAGAGTATCCTAGATATAATAAATATTTGTTCAGTCATTTTCTAAGTATAGGAAGTGGTGTTATGATTAGTCCAGAGTTAATTGATAAATGGATTGATTATATGATAAATATTAATGAAACTATTCATCCTGGAGCGGTAGAGGTTCTTGATTATTTAAATAACAAAGGAATAGAGAATGTTATTTATTCAAATTGGTTTACAAAGACTCAAGTAGGAAGACTTAAAAAAGTAGGGCTAGATTCATACTTTAAAGAAATAATAGCAGATGAACATTTTATGAAACCAAGCGAGAGAGGATTTCTTGATACTTGTTGGCCTTATAAACCTAGTGAATGTGTTATGGTAGGAGATAATTATGATAAAGATATATTAGGGGCGAGAAATGCAGGACTTAATGCAATTTACTATAGTCCTAAAAAAGATGTAGATGTTCCTCATATAAAAAGATTAGTTAAGATAAAGGAGATGTATTAATATGAATATTGAAGATATTAAAAAAGAGATAGAAAAAGAAATAGATGCTGTTAAGGACTTAAAAGAACTTAATGAATTACATGTTAAATATTTAAGCAAGAAAGGTATTATTACAGAACTTAATAGTAAGATTAAAGATGTTCCAAATGATAAGAAAAAAGAGTTTGGTATGGAAGTTAATTCTTTAAGAAATTACTTTAATGAGAAGTATAATGGGTTGAAAGATAAGTTTGAGGAAGATGAGTTAAATAAAAAGTTAGAGAGTGAATCTATTGATATTAGTTTGCCTTCTACTAAAGTTAGTATAGGTTCTCCTAATATCTTAGAGAAATTAATAGAAGAAGTAGAAGAAATCTTTATGTCTATGGGTTATGATGTAGTAGATGGGCCTGAAGTTGAGGAAGATAAATATAACTTTGAGATGTTAAATATCCCTAAAGGACATCCTGCAAGAGATGCTCAAGATACATTCTATATTGAAGGAGAAGAGATATTACTTAGAAGTCAAACTTCACCTGTTCAAGTTAGAACAATGTTAAAAGCAGAAGGTAAGAAGCCAGTTAGAGTTATTTGTCCTGGTAAGACTTATAGAAGAGATGATGATGATGCGACTCATTCTCATCAATTTATGCAAATAGAAGGACTACTTGTAGATAAAGAT
The DNA here is from genome assembly GCA_949284575.1 of uncultured bacterium. GTDB lineage: Bacteria > Bacillota_I > Bacilli_A > RF39 > UBA660 > Onthousia. The sequence continues at coordinate 14,751 of CASDWO010000054.1, read as the reverse complement.
ATATCACTATCTGACTTAAAAGGTACTTTTGAAGTTGTATTTAAAAAATTATTTGGTGATAGTGTCGAAGTAAGACTAAGACCAAGTTATTATCAGTTTACAGAACCATCAGTTGAAGTAGATATTAGTTGTTTTAATTGTAAAGGTGATGGTTGTAATATTTGTAAAAATACAGGATTTATTACTATTTGTGGAGCAGGAGTAGTTCATCCAGATGTTCTTAGAATGAGTGGATTTGATCCAAGTGTTTGGTCAGGATTTGCCTTTGGTTTTGGAGCAGAGAGAGTTGCTATGCTTAAATATGGTATTAATGACTTAAGAGTTTTCTATAATACAGACTTAAGAGAAGTTAATAATTTTGATAGAGGGGAGATTAGTAGTAATGATTAATTTAGAATGGGTAAAAGATTATATTGATATAAGTGATCAAGATTTAGAGACGCTTGCAGTTAAAATAACAGAATCTGGTATTAATATTGAAAAAGTTATTACTAATAAAATAGATAATTTAGTAATAGGTAAAGTTGTTAGTTGTATAGACCATCCAGATAGTGATCATTTACATTTATGTCAGGTAGATATAGGTAAGGAGGAACTACAACAAATAGTCTGTGGGGCTCCTAATGTACGTGAAGGCCTTAAAGTAATAGTAGCATTACCAGGAGCTGTGCTTCCAGGAGACTTTGCTATCAAATCAAGTAAGATTAGAGGAGTAGAGTCTAATGGTATGATTTGTGCTTTATATGAATTAGGTCTTGAAGAGAAGACTGATGAGACTTATGCTAAAGGAATTGAAGAATTAAATGAAAATGCTCCTGTTGGAAAAGATCCTCTTGTTTATTTAGGTCTAGAAGATACTTTATATGAGTTAGATATTCATAAGCATCGTAATAATGACTGTTACTATCATATCGGTTTTGCTTATGAAATTTCGGCAATATTAAATAGAAAAGTAAAATTACCTGATTTATCTTATAAAGAAGATAAAGATAACGTTAATAATCATTTTAAACTAGAAGTTGATACACCTAAATGTCCTTATTACTTAGCAAAGATGGTTACTAACGTTGAAATTAAAGAGTCACCTGATTTCATTAAAAGAAGATTATTATCAGTAGGTATGAGACCTATTAATAATGTCGTAGATATTTCTAATTATGTTATGTTAGAGTTTGGTCAACCGCTTCATTTCTTTGATAAAGATTCTTTAGGCGATAAAATATTAGTTAGAGATGCTAAAGATAATGAAGAAATTACTACTTTAGATGGTAAAGAAAGAACTCTTAAATCTAGTGATATTGTTATTAGTAATGGTAGTGACGCTATTTGTGTTGCAGGTGTTATGGGAGGACTTACTACAGAAGTTGAAGATACTACTAAAAATATCTTGATAGAAGCAGCTATCTTTGATCCTGTTAGTATTAGATATACTGCTAGTCATTTAGACCTTAGAAGTGAAGCTAGTATAAGGTATGGTAAAGGACTTAGTTATGAATATACTAATATGGCCCTTGATAGAGCTTGCCATCTTTTAGAAAAATATGCTAATGCGACTGTTCTTTCTGGAACTGTTATGCATGATGAAATAGATAAGACTCCTAAAGTAGTAGAGTTTTATCCAATAGATGTTGATAAAATGCTAGGTATTAAAATAGATGAAGAAGATATGAAACATGAGTTAGAGAGACTAGACTTTCCATATACTATTAAAGATGGCAAATTTACTGTAACTATTCCTAGTAGAAGACTAGATATTGATTCTAATGTTAATGATATAGCAGAAGAGATTGGTAGACTTTATGGATATCAAAATATAAAAGGAACTCTTCCTAATATAGAAGTAAAAAGAGGAGAATATGTAGGGGATGTTAAATATCGTAAAGCCATATCTAAACGTCTTAGAAGTTTAGGACTTAATGAAGTTAAAACTTATACTTTAGTATCACCTTTAATGGCTACTAGCTTTGATTATGAAGAAAAAGAAAGAATCGCTTTACCTAATCCTATGAGTATTGATAAGAGCGTTATTAGAACAAGTTTAATTCCATCATTAATGAGTGTCTATAATTATAATAAAGCTCGTAAAGTTGAAGATATAAATATCTATGAGATCGCTAAAACTTATGATAAAAAATATAATGAAGAATCTAAGATAGCATTCTTAATGAAAGGTAATTATATTACTAATTCTTGGAAAGGTTCTATGAAAGTAGACTTCTATTTAATGAAAGGAATAGTAGAAAGTATTTTTGATTATCTAGGCTTTAAAAACCGTTATAGTTTTGTTAAAAGTAATGTTAAAGATTTACATCCAGGAATTTCTGCAGATATTTTACTTGACCGTAAAAGAATAGGTATTATGGGTAGAGTTCATCCTAAAGTATGTAAAGATGAAGTATATGTGTGTGAGTTATCTTTAAATGCTTTAATGACTAAAGTTAAACCATTAAAATATAAAGAAGCATCAAAATATCCAACAATCGTTAAAGATGTAGCATTCATTGTTCCTAAGTCTATGCCATCAAGTGAAGTAGAGACAGTTATTAAAAAAGCAGGAGGAAGATTACTTAGTGACATTAAGGTATTCGATGTTTATGAAAAACTTGATAATGATAAAAAATCTATTGCCTATAACTTAACATTTATGGATAGTAATAGAACTTTAACTGATGAAGAGGTTATGAATATATTTGATAATATTATTAAGAAAGTAACAACATCTTTAGATGTAGAATTAAGAGGATAAATAAGATGAATGATAATAAAGTGACTGCTATGGAAGCGATTGAAGATATGAGACTTGCTAAGTTATTTATTATAACTGAAGGTGGTAAGATAACTAGCAGTGTTGCAAATAGATATTTTAAACAGATGGAAAAATATGCTCAGTTTTGTTTAGAAGATAAACAAAATGAGTGGAATGAAAAGATAAGAAGTTTAGTATGTATGGCAGGGGAAGTTTCTAATGAAGATATTTCCTATGAGTTATATTCTTTTGAAGCATGTGGTGAAGTTATGGAGTTTCTTGATAAAAATAAAGATTTTGATAAGTTAAAAGAACTTATAAAATTGCAAGGACATACAGCTGGGACAATGTCTTTACTTGGTCAAGTGATGTTATACTTTTCTCCTTATGGTTTAGAATTTGTAGATAATATAGTGGGAGATAGATTAGAGCTCTTAACAAATTTAAAAGATGAATATAATAAGGTTAAAAGGAAACAAAAGACTGTAATGAAAAAATTACAAAAATAGCTTTACATATTAGTACCACTTATGATATAATTCAAATGTATTAGATGAGGGGAACTTCATATAATATAGAAGTAAGTTGATTTTCTTCTTACGAAAATGCTCTCGCTTGTAGATGGTTGCGAGTAATAAATTATTCTACATCGCAGATGTTCTCGCTTGTAGATGGTTGCGAGTAATAAATTATTCTACCGGAAAATTTTAAAAGGGCGATGTTTTTAATAAACAAAGCTCTTTTTATGTTATTGTAAGGGGGAAAACAAAATGGAAATTAAAGAAGGATATTTATACCATATATCAAGAGATTTTTTTGAGCTTGTAGATGATCCAAACTTGCCAATAAATCATTCTGGAGTTCATAGTAGACCATCGTATTTTTTAGTAAAAGATAAAGACTTATTATGGTTTATACCGTTAAGTAGTAAAGTAGATAAATATAAGAAAATAATTGCTAATAAAAAAGAAAAGTATGGGCGATGTAATACTGTTTTGATAAGAAGAATTGCAAATAAAGATAGTGTAATTCTAATTCAAAATGCTTTTCCTACTTTACCTAAATATTTGACTCATCAACATACTGTTAATGGGAAAATCTATAAAGTACCAAAAGGTATTCAAAAAGAAATAAAGTATAACTTTAATGAATTAATGTCTTTGAAGAAACAAGGTATTGATTTATTCTTTACTGATGTAGATAAAATAAAAGAAATGATGTATCAAGAGTTACAAAATGACACTGTACAAAATGTGTAAACGATGATAAAGTTTATAGGAGGGAATATATGGCAAAGAAAAGTATAACGAAGTTTCCTGAGGGCTTTTTTCAACAAAAGCGTCCAATAATTTCTGCTGGTGATGTTCTTAAAGGACTTAAACCTTTTGAATGGGAAGGTATTGATTTTGATGAAGACAAAGTGAAAAAAAACAAAAGATAAGTTAAGGAAAAAAATAAAATTGCAGAAAATCTTTACATACTTGTGATGCTTATGACACAATTAGAATGTATTAGATGAGGGGAACTTCATATAATATATGTAAGATGTTTTTCTTTTTACACATATACTCTCGCTTGTAGATGGCCCGTGAGTAATAAATTATTCTACAAGAAAATTATATAAACTGTAAAAAAGTATCTAATTTTTCATAAATTATTTACTTTTTTCTTTTGATTTTCTATACTTTAGTTAGAAGGGTAGTGTATGTATGAAAGATTATTTTGGCTATAAAGATAAAGTTTGTGTAGTAACAGGTGCAAGTAGTGGTATGGGTAAGGCAACAGTAGAAATGTTAGTTGATTTAGGTGCTATATGTTATGCAGTTGATTTAAATGATTGCAATATAGAAGGATTAAGAGAGTCTTTTAGATGTGATCTTTCTAATCAAAAAGAGATAGATATGCTTTTTGCTAAACTTCCAGAACATATTGATTGTTTTTTTGGAGTAGCTGGTTTATCTGGCGCTAAGACGGATTATATAACAACTTTTAATTGTAATTTTACTGCTAATAAGTATATTACAGATAATTATTTAGTTAAAAGAATGTCTAAAGGTTCTAGTATTGTTTTTGTAACTTCAACAGCAGGACTTAACTGGAAAGAATTTAGAAAAGAGCAAGATAAGATAGTTCACTCTAAAACTTGGGAAGAAGCTGTTAAATTAATAGAACCTCTTGCAAAAATATCTCCTGCAACTTTTGCCTATATGTATTCTAAAAGATGCTTATCACAATATGCTTGTGAAGAAGCAGTTAATTTAGGTAAAATAGGAATTAGAGTTAATAATGTGATGCCTGGTTCTACTGATACAGGAATGAAAGATGAATTTGAGAAGATGGCAGGTGGAAAGGAAGCACTACTTGCTGAAACAGGAGTTGCTAATCGTCTTGCTACTAGTGAAGAAATGGCTTTTCCTATAGTCTTTTTAGGATCTAATATGGCAAGTTTTATCTCTGGGGTTGATTTATGTGTTGATTCTGCTGATAATGCTCTTAAAATATTAGGATTAAAAAAAGACAGAGAGAAAGTCTCTGCTACTAATAAATTCATTTTAAAAATGGCCAAGAAAATGATGGAGAAAAATAAATAGACTTCTAGGAAACTAGAAGTTTTAAAATGTTAAAATTGAAAGTAATACTAAAGTTGTATTATGAATGGCATGCATACAAATAGAAGAATATATATTATCTGTTTCATATCTTGTTAAAGCAAAGAAGAATCCTAAACTACCATAAGGAACAATATAAAGATATTCTAAAGGATTATTACTACCAAAAACATGTAGAAGTCCAAATACAAATCCTGAGGCAAAACAATATAACCATTTATTAGTAAAGATCTTTCTAAAACCTTCTCTAAATGTTAATTCTTCTGTTATAGGAGCGATAATACCTGCTGTTATTAACATTAAAAAAGGAGTTACTTGGATTAGACTTTGAACTGCTGTTTCATTTGAAGAAGAAGCAAGAGGGGTTATTATACTTATTAAAATATTAGTTACACACATGATAACTAAGCCAACAATCCAATACTTTAATCCTGTATCTAGATCATTTTTATAATTCTTTTTGAATTTTTTAAACTGTTCCTTTAAATCTTTAAAATAAATAGCTACTAAAATAATAACTAATAAAACATCTGTAAAAGCATTTACTAAAGCAAGATCTTTATTTGTATAATTATTAGTATCAATATTAAAAATAATAATAGGAATTATTTGTAAATAACCACTAAGTAAAAATATTCCTAAAGATAGTAATCCTTTGCAGATAGCTAGGATCCTTTTTTTTCTTTCATTACTACTAAGAGTTTCTTTCTCTTTTAATAAAACCTTTTTCATATTATCACCTACTACATAATAATAACATTAATTACTAGTTTTGACAAAAAGAATTTTATATAGTATAATAATTTTCAAGAAAGGAGTGGAATTTAATTTCCACTCTTTAATTTATGTAAAGGAGTTTAATAATGGAAGAGAAAATAAAAAAATTAGTCGATCCACATATTTTAGAACTTGGTCTTTTTGTTAGTGCTGTTTATTATAGTAAGGAAGAAGGACTTAAAACTTTAAATGTTGAACTTGATAGTAAAGAGGTAATTGATGTTAATAAAGTTACTGAAGCTAGTAAAATTATAAATCCTATTATAGATGAAGCAGGATTTAGTAATGATATTGATGTTTTAGATATTCATTCAAAAACAAAAGGAGATGATATTGATGAATAATAAAGAATTTTTAAGAGCAGTAGATAATATTGTTAAAGAAAAGAATATTGATAAAGAAATAGTTTATGAAGCAATGCGTAATGCTCTAGTTAGTGCGTATAAAAAGAATGCTAAAACTAAAAATAATAATGTTAAAGTTTTAATTAATGAAAAAACAGGTGACATAAAATTGTTTTCATATCTTACTGTTGTTCCTGATGATAAGATGACTAGGGAAGAATATGATGATTATCTATTTGAAAGATATGCTCAAGATGAAGATCTTGATACTTTAGAAGATGTGCAAGCTAAAGCAGAAAATGAACAAGAAGAAGGAGAAGAAAAAGTTGATGAGAAAATTAGTTTCTTTAATCCAACTTGTGAAATTAAATTAAGTGATGCTAGAAAAATAGATAAAAGTCTAGAAATAGGAGATACTATTGATACAGAAGTAACACCTAAAGATTTTGGTAGAGTTGCTGCTAGTACTGCTAAACAAGTAGTTATTCAAAAAATAAGAGAAGCAGAACGTTCTAGTATTACTGAAGAGTTTGGAGATAAACAAGATGAGTTACTTGTTGGAACAGTAGCTTTAGAAGATACAGATAACTACTTTATAGATTTAGGACGTACTAATGGTATTTTACCTAAAAAGGATATTATTCCAGGTGAAAAGATTAAAATGGGTAGTCAAATTAAAGTATATGTTAGTAAAGTAGATAATAATGGTCGTAACTTGTTAATATTACTTAGTAGAAGACATTATGGTTTTGTTAAAAGATTATTTGAACATGAAATACCTGAACTTGCTGATGGTACGGTACTTTTATATAGTGTGGCTAGAGAAGCAGGAGTTAGAAGTAAAGTAGCAGTATATTCTGAAAACTCTAAAGTAGATCCAATAGGAGCTTGTATAGGTGAAAAAGGAAGTCGTATTGCTAATATAATTACAGAATTAAATGGTGAAAAAATAGATATTGTTAAATATGATAGTGATCCTGCTATTTTTATTGCTAATGCTTTACAACCTGCTAAAGATCTTACAGTATTAATTACAGATCTTAAGAAAAAAGAAGCTTTAGTAATAGCAGATGGTGATAATTTCTCATTAGCAATAGGTAAAAAAGGACTTAATGCTAGACTTGCTACTAAACTTACAAAATTTAAAATTGATATTAAGACAAGTGAACAAGCTAAAGAATTAGGTATTAATATCAAAACAGAATAGGAGGTATCTATGAAGCAAAAAAAGATTCCTTTAAGAACTTGTATTGTTACAGGGGAAAAACTAGATAAACGAGAGCTTTTAAGAATAGTAAAAAATAAAGATAATGAAGTCTTTGTTGATTTAACTGGCAAAAAAAACGGTAGAGGTGCATATATTAAAAAAGACTTAAAAGTTTTAGAAGAAGCTAAAAAGAAAAAAAGTCTAGAAAGAAAATTAGAATGTGAAATAAGTGATGAGGTATATAATGAAATAAGAAAAGTATTAGAAAATTGAAAGAGGTGATATTTTATGACAATAGAAGAATATGCTTTAGATATTAATAAAAGTCTTGATGATGTTGTTAAACATATGGAAAAACTAGCAATGGATACTAGTGATTTAGAAAGAGTTCTTAGTGATGATGAGATAATCTTACTTGATAATTCTTTCCAAGATGAAGAAGATTATGTAGCTACTAATCCTGTAGAAGAAGAGCTTATTAATGACTTTTCTTTAGATGAAAAAGCAGAACAAATTGCCTATGATAGTAAACTTACTGATGATAAAGATATTAAAGGGCCTAAAATAAAGAAAGGTAAAAAACAAGATAAAGATAAGAGTAATTTTAAAGAAGAGAGAAAAAATATATATAAGCATAAAGAAAAATTACAAAGTAATGAACAGGTAGTAGATGATAATATCTTATTATATAAAGAAGGAATGACTGTTGCAGATCTTGCTAAAGCTTTAGATGTTCCTACTAGTAATATTATTATGAAATTAATGAATTTAGGAATTATGGCTAATTTAAATAATTCTCTTAGTTTTGAAGATGTAGAAGTGTTAGCTTTAGATTATGATAAAACGGTAAAAAGAGAAGAAACTGCTGATATTTCTAATTTTGAAAACTATGAGATTGCTGATAGAGAAGAAGATTTACAAGAAAGGCCTCCTGTTGTTACAATTATGGGTCATGTTGATCATGGAAAAACTACTTTATTAGATACAATTAGAAAGAGTAATGTTGTTTCTAAAGAAGCAGGGGGAATTACGCAAGCGATAGGAGCTTATCAAGTAGAATGTAAAGGTAAAAAGATTACCTTTATTGATACTCCAGGACATGCTGCTTTTACAGAAATGAGAGCAAGAGGAGCTAGTGTTACAGATATTGTTATCATTATAGTAGCTGCTGATGATGGGGTAATGCCACAAACAAGAGAAGCAATTGATCATGCTAAAGCTGCTAATGTTCCTATTATTGTTTGTATTAATAAAATAGATAAACCTGGGGTTACTGATGCTAATATTGAAAGAGTTATGACAGGTCTTGTAGAAGCTGGTCTTACTCCTGAAGAGTGGGGTGGAGATACTTTAGTTAATAAGATTTCTGCTTTAGAAGGAAAAGGAGTAGATGAATTACTTGAAAATATCTTATTAATTGCTGAGATGCAAGAGTTAAAAGCTAATCCTAATCGTTATGCTACAGGAATAGTCCTTGAAAGTAAAATGGATAAGCATGTAGGTCCTGTTGCTACTCTTTTAATACAAAATGGTACTTTAAGATTAGGAGATCCTATTGTTGTTGGTACTTCTTATGGTAAAGTTAGAACATTAAAAGATGATTTAGGAAGAAATATAACTTCAGCTTCTCCAGCTATGCCTGTAGAAGTAACAGGAATTAGTGTTGTTCCTAGTGCATCTGATAAATTTATGGCTTTTGAAACGGAAAAACAAGCTAAACAAATAGCTAATGATAGAACTCTAAGAGAAAAAGAAGTTGATACTAATAGAACAGGTATGAGTTTAGAAGAGTTATTTGGTAAAATAAATGAAGGCTTAAAAGAGATAAATATTATTTTAAAAACAGATACTAATGGTAGTTTAGAAGCAGTTAAAGCTTCCTTAGAAAAGATAGATGTTGAAGGTGTTAAAATCAATATTATTAGAGGAGCTGTTGGTGGAATAACAGAAAGTGATGTTGTTTTAGCTCAAGCTTCTAATGCTCTTATTATTGGCTTTAATGTTAGAGGTAGTAGTAAAGTTCAAGATATGGCCAAAGAATATAATATCGAAATTAGACTTTATGATATTATTTATAAAGTTGTTGAAGAAATGGAACAAGCTATGAAAGGTTTATTAGAGCCTTTATATGAAGAAAATGTTATTGGTACATTGGAGATTAGACAATTATTTAAATTCTCTAAAGTAGGAATGATTGCTGGTTGTCATGTAACTTCAGGTACTATTAAAAATAATAGTAAAGCAAGAGTAGTAAGAGATGGTATTGTTATATATAATGGATCTATTAAATCATTACAACATGAAAAAGATAGTGTTAAAGAAGTAACTAAAGGAATGGATTGTGGAATTACTTTAGAGAATTTCCAAGACTATCAAGAAAATGATTTAATTGAAGCTTATGAATTAGTTGAGATTAAAAGATAAAAAAGAAAGCTCATTCTTAATGGGAAGAGCTTTTTATTTTGATTTTTTCTTTTTGTTCTAATCTATATTTCGTAAAACTTAAACATTCATGGGTAATATTAATAACACTAACTTCATCAACGTTAAAAATATCAGCGATATCTTTAGAATTAAATGGGTGCTTATTAAAGAATCCTAAACTAAAAGCTAGTATTAGTTTTTCTTTTAACGAACAAGATTCAATAAAATCTTTAAATATAGAATTATTTAAGGCATCTAGACCTTTTTTAATACTATTTTTCTTATTAATTAAATTTTGATAGTTCTTAACATTAGCTAATTCTGTTTCTGTTAGATTAATACTATTTTTTGAAGAGAAATTATCTCTAATCATTAAATCATCTTCAAAATGAGGATAAACTTTTATTATTTGTTCTTGACAAGTGGTATCAGTAGTTATTTTTTTTAGAGCTTTTTCTTTTAAAGAAGAAATATATTGTGATGATAAATTTAAATTATTAGCAATATTAGTTATACTATTATAAGATGTTTGACCACTGTTTATTTGATAATATTCTTTTAATATAGTTATTTCTTTATTAGTTAAAGTTAATTTTCTTCCTAAAAAAGGATACTTACTTAATACTTTTTCACGTAATTCTTTGTTTAGACTAAGCTTTTTAGATATGGTTCTTCTAATATTAAAATAGGAATTAATATTTTTATATCCTAAAAGTTCAGTTATTTCCTTAATAGATAAAGGATTATCTTGATGTTCACTTAATAAACTTAGAACTTGTTTTTCTCTATCAGTCAAATAAGATTCATATAAAAACTCAGGATGGATAGTGTTAACCTCTGCTGCTATTTCATTATTTTCTCGCATTTTTCTTTTAAGAGTAGCTTTTGCAGAAGTGTAGGATTTTTCATTTTTATATCCTAAAAGTTTAGCCATTTCTTCATTAGAAAGATGATCATCTTGATGTTCTTTTAATAATTTTAATATTTCTCTTTCTTTAGCAGTTAAAGAATTCATATATTTAATTAAATTAGGATAAATTATAAGAGCTTCTTCTTTAATCTTTTGACTTTCTTCTATCTTTTTAAATAGCTTTCTTTTAGCATAGTTATAAGTTTCTTTATTTCTAAAACCTATTATTTTTGCTAGTTTTTCATCACTTAAAATTTTATTTTCATTTTCTTTTAATATTTTTAACATCTTAATTTCTTGGGCTGTTAATACTTTAGCATTATCAAATAATTCAGGATAAATTTCTAAAGCTATAGCTTTAACTTTTTCATTTTCTTCAATTTTCTTTAAAAGACGATATTTAGCACTTATATAAGAATAATCACGTTTATATTCTAATATTCTTGCCATTTCTTGATCTGTTAAAGGTTTGTTTTTATGTTTATTTAATAACTTTAATATTTCTAGTTCTCTAGAATTTAATAAAACTTCTTTATTAAATAAAGTAGGACAAATCTTAAGTGCTTCTTCTTTAACCTTTTGATCTTCTTTAATTTTTCTTAATAAAGTTGTTTTAGCAGTAGTATAGGTTTCTTTATTTTTATATTCTAAGATTTCAGCCATTTCTTTATTAGATAAAGGAACTTTAGAATGCTCTTCTAAAAGCTTTAATATTCTTATTTCTTTAGCAGTTAAAATTAGATTTTTATTTAAGAAATCAGGATATAGTTCATTAATTTCTTCTTTGATTTTTTCATTTTCTAAAGCTTTTGTTTTTATAAGTGATTTAGCATAAGTGTAAGCTTTTGTATTATCGTATCCTAAAAGTTCGGCCATCTTTTTATTAGATAGAGGTTTATCTTTATTTTTTTTAAGTAATATTAAAATATCTTTTTCTTTATCTGTTAAACCTAATATGCTAACCTTATCTTTATTAGCATGATTATTCATAACTAAGTCAATTCCTAATTCTTTAGCTTTATCATAAATAATATCTTTAAGACTAGGTTCTTTTTCTAATAGTTTCTCTAAGTTATTATCTCTTTTTAAAATAGCAAAGCTTTTTCTTAAACGATCTTTCATTATTTCAAGTGGCCAGTTATAAATATCTTTTAATTCTTCAACACTATAACATTTATTATCTAGTTTTCCTGTATAATATAAAATAAGTTTAATTTTAGCATTTGTTAAAATATCATTATTATATTCAAAAAACTCTTTTCTTTCTTTTAAAGCTTCTTCAAAATTAGGTAAAACTTCTTTAGTTTTTTCTTTGTTACTAGTGGCTTTATTAACTGTATTATAGATAAATTCTTCACTTAACTTTAATTCTTTGGCAATATAGTAAGTATTTAAATAATAGCCATCATGTTTTGTTAAATAAAACTTTAAAGTATCTAGTTCTTTTTTTGTAAAAAAGTCATTTTTTAAAGTAGAAACTTTTGAATTTATAATTTTCTTTACATGAAATAAAAATCTAATAGGAGTTTCTTTAGTATAACTATTAACTGCTTCAGTTAAGATCTCAGCACATAAACTATCTATTTTTTCTATAGCAATATTATTTTTTCTTAATTCCTTTATTATTTCTTGTTTAAAGAAATTAATTCTATTTAAATCATTATTTTTAATTGCTTCAACAATTTTTAAATCTATTTCCATATATCATCCCTCATTGCCTTAATATTATAACGTAAAAATATTTAGAAATAAAGAAAAATATGTTATAATTTAGATACAAATTAAACAGGAGGTGCTTTATGGCAAATATTAAAATAGAAAGAATTAATCATATGATTATGGAAGAAGTAAGTAAAATATTAATGTTAGAGATAAAAGATGAGTATATTAAGTTTGTAACTATAACAGATTGTGATACAGCAAGTGATCTTAGTTATGCAAAAATATATGTAACAATATTAGAGCAAGAAAAAAAAGAGGAGACTTTAAAAGCTTTAAATAATGCTAGTAGTTTTATTAGAGGAGAGCTTGCAAAAAGAATAGAAATAAGACATATTCCTGAACTTAAATTTATTTATGATGAATCAATTTCTTATGGAGAGCATATAGATAAAATAATAGATAAATTAAATGAGGAAAAATAATGAATTATAAAATATTAATTAATAAAGAGAATCCTTATAATAAAGGAGATTTTTCTAATTGTGGTTTAGTTAAATATAAAAATGAATTTAATGAAGAGTTTTTAATTGAAAAGAAGTGTCTACAAGCTTATTTGAAATTAAAAGAAGATTTAGCATTAAATAATATTAATATTACATTAGATAGTTGTTATCGGTCTTTAGAAGAGCAGGAAGACTTAATTAATAATTATTTAAAGAGTTATGGTGAAGAATATACTAAACATTATGTAGCAGAGAAAGGATACTCTGAACATCATTCGGCTCTTGCTATTGATATTGCTTTAATAGTAAATAATGAGAAAGTAGGAGAATTAAATAAATTAGAAGAATATCTTCCTGTTTTTGAGAGGATAATTCCTAAATTAAAAGAATATGGTTTTATTTTAAGATATCCTAAAGGTAAAGAAGAAATAACGTCTTATTATTATGAACCTTGGCATTATCGTTATGTAGGTAAAAGTACTGCTAAAATAATTATGGATAATAATTTAACCTTGGAAGAATATGATAAACTTTATAATAGATCAGGGATTCTTTTAGTAAATAAACCTAAAGGAATAACGTCAAGAGATGTTGTTAATAAAGTAGGGATTTTATTTGATACGAAAAAAGTTGGTCATAATGGGACTCTTGATCCTTTAGCAGAAGGACTTTTAGTTGTTACTATTAATAAGGCAACTAAGATAAATGAATTATTAACTAGTGAGGATAAAGAGTATATAGCAAGTGTTAAAGTAGGAATTGAAACAGATACATTAGATTTAGAGGGGAAAGTTATTAGGGAAAGTTCTAGTAAAATAACTAAAGAGATGTTAAGTGATTTATTTGCTAATTTTCCTAAAGAATATATGCAAGAAATACCTCTTTATTCAGCAGTTAAAATAAAGGGGAGAAAACTTTATGAATATGCAAGAAGTAATAAAGAGGTAGATTTACCAAAACGACTTGTTAAAATAAAAGAATTAGAGTTATTAGATTATAGTAGTGATTCTTTTAGTTTTAGAATTTTAGTTTCTAAAGGTACTTATATTAGGAGTATTATTAAAGATATGGGAGAATACCTTAATATTACCTGTACTATGAGTAATTTAATTAGAACGAAACAAGGGATGTTTTCTTTAAAAGATGCTAATAATATAGAAGATATTAAAAAACTTCCTAAGTTAATTAGTATTGAGGAAGCTTTAAATATAAAAAAAATAGATCTTAGTAAAGAAGATTATAATAGAGTTATAAATGGAGCTTATATTTCTAATAAGTATAATGTTAATGATTTAGGATTACTTACTTATAATAACAAGGTTTTAGCTATTTATAAGAGAAATGGTGATAATTTAGTTTGTTATAAAATGTTAAAATAAAATAGACAACAATAAGTTTACTGTGGTAGAATGTAAGTATAAATAGTGTACGTTAACTTAAAAGATAACGTCCCGTTTTTTTAGAAAATCAAATTAAATAAGAAAAGTCCCGTAAGTAAAGGGATTTTTTGTGTTTTTGACAGTAGAAAAACTTGAAAAATATAAAAAAGAGTATATAATAATATTAAAT
>CASDWO010000053.1 GCA_949284575.1 uncultured bacterium | reverse complement strand
TATCAAATACCTACCTTTGTTTTTATTATAAACAAAATATGTTTTAATTAACAGTCTATTATTTTCTTTTATCTTCTAGTAAAATAGTAATAAAAAAGATAGATTTGACTTTTATTTAGTCTTTTCTATCTGAACTGTAACAACTTTTTTACTGAATTTGTTAAATTAAATTGCGAAAAATGCTGAAATGTAGTATATTTAATGTAGTAAAGAATAGTAATGAGGTCATCGTAGAGTATCTATTTATGTTTTTAATAGTTTGGTGTGTGAGGAGAATTAACTATGTTACAAAAAGTCAAAATATTTATTAAAAAGTATAAAAAAGAATCTATTGCTTTTAGTCTTTTGTTTTTTTCTTTACTTATTTTCTTTATAGGAAATGCATTTGCTGCTTTAGAACCTGTAAGAAGTATTATCATAACATCAGAGAAAACTAGTTATACTAATAGTGAAGAAGGAGCTTGGCAAGTAGAAAAGAGTGGTAGTTGGATTAAGAAAGGTACGGCAGAAGTTAGTTTTAATGTAGATACTATCTTAAAAACAAATAATAAATATACAGATATTATTTTTGTTTTAGATATTTCTGGATCTATGTCGGGAGAAAAATTAGATAGAGTAAAAAGTGATATTACACAGTTAGTTGAAAGTTTACTTTCTAATACTAATAATAGGGCAGCATTAATTACTTTTGATACGAATTCTAGTATTTTATCAGATTTAACTAATGATAAAGATAGTTTAGTAGAAAAAATAAATGCTTTACAGGATACTGGTAGTACTAATTATTATCAAGCTTTGAGAAATGTAGAAGCATTATTACAAAATTATGAACAAGAGCAGGGAAGAGAGCTTGTTGTTTTGTTTCTTACAGATGGTTATCCTAATATAGATACGCCAAATCAGATACCACAATTTCAGTATTTAAAACAACAATATCCATATATTACATTAAACGGAATACAATACGAGATGGGAAGTAGTGTTTTAACACCTATTAAAGAGATTAGTGATAATCAGTTTATTGCAGATATGAATACTTTAAATAATGTATTATTTGATGCTAGTGTTACACCAGTTATTTATGAAAAATATGAGATTATAGATTATATTGATAATCGTTATTTTATAATAGAGAGTAAAGATGATATTGAAATCAGTCAAGGAAAAGTAAAGTTAGAAGAGGAAGATGGTAAGCAAAAGATAACTTGGACTATGACGGATTTAAAATCAGGGAATAGCGCTAAAATAACGATGAAGTTAAAGTTAAAAGATGAACTTCTAGGAAAAGGTGGAATATATCCAACGAATGAAAAAGAAGAAGTAATTACTAAGATAGGAAATGAAGAAGAAGATGTAAAAAGTAGTGATACACCAGTATTAGCAGATAACTATCAAGTAATCTATGATGGAAATGCACCAGAAGGTTGTACAGTAAAGAATGTACCAGGTACCAATCAACACTCTGTATTTGATACAGTAGAAATATCATCACAAACACCCAGTTGTGAAGGTTATCAATTCAAAGGTTGGGAGATTGTGACGGAAGAGGTAACAAAAGTAAATGATGATTACTTTATTATGCCAGAACGTGATGTGACAATAAGGGCAACATGGTCAGAATTAAAACTAGCAAAATCAATGGATGGAACAATTTCTAAAGTTCAAACATTATATAAAATGATGCAAGATCAAGCTGTCATGGATAATGTTGCGAGTGAATTTGTATCATCTAGTAATGGAATTAATTTTAATTCAGCACCTTCTAACACCAATGGAAAAGGAATCTATGCTAGAGCTGGTACAGAAAATAATGAGTATCCTATTTATTATTATC
>CASDWO010000052.1 GCA_949284575.1 uncultured bacterium | reverse complement strand
ACCTTATCTTTAAGTAGTGTCAACTTAAAAATAATCTTTGTAAATAAAATGTAAATTAATAAATTGCATAGTTTTTGCATTTCTTAATAAAAAAGAGAATTAAGTAATTTAAATTTTTCATAAAAAACCGAAACTCAAATTTTTTGTTGATTGACTTTAGTCTAAATATTTAGTATGCTTATTATGAAGATAGGAGAACTATCTAATATATTCGGAAAGAGGAGGAAATATGAAAAAATTAATGAAATTTGCTTCTATGGCAATGGTTGGCTTATTTGCTTTAGCACCAATTATGCATGTAGATGCAATGACAAAGTTTACTTCAGACGATTGGAACAATGAAGATGGTACTTATGGATCTTTTACAAAAGTAGATGATAATATTACTAATCTAAAAGGTAATGCTACAGATACTAAAGGACAATATTATGGTCCTTATAGTAAAAGTAGTACTGATACATTAGAAGATGGTACTATTACTGAAGAAGTTAATGTAGAATTAGATCCAGAAGGATGGGCTCAAGCTGAATATTTTACTTTAGCTGTTGCTTTAAATGATGATGCAGATAAATATGTAGTAGAAAATGGTATTTGGTCTCAAAAAGACGGAGATGCTATTTATGTTTATTCAAGCTGGGATCCTGAAAATAAGATAAAAGTTACTGAGAAAGGTGTTTATACATTCCAATATACTTATACTAAGGATGCTGATGCTAACAAAGTATACTTTGATTTTAACTTAAAATTATGGGATGAAGTAATTGGCGGTTTCTATAATGTAGATATGGATGAAGAAGTATTGCATATGTCAGGTGATACACAAAAGCCAGTTGCGGATCATGCTTTTGATATAAGATATGTATGGTTTGATAATATTACTGTTGCTGATGGTATAAATGTTTATACAAATTTACCAGAAAAACCAGTTGATCCTGAAGTTCCAGTTACTTCAGTTGAACCTGAAACTCCAGCAGAAGAAGTAAAAAATGAAGAAAATCCAGAAACTAGTGATGGAATTGTTTTATTCTTAGGTTTAACAGTTGTAGGTTTTGTTGGAACTGCATTAGCTTACAGAAGACTTCATAATTAGAAATATTAAAGCATTGCATAAGCAGTGCTTTTTTGATTATAATTTAGTTTACTTTTCTTAAATAATTTGTTATCCTTATAATAGAAAGGAGGAAGAAGTGATGAAAAACTTAAAGAAAGGATTATCTATCCTAACATTTGCATTTGTTATGGTAATTTCACTAAGCGTTGTTAATGTTAATGCTGCTGAAATTAAATTAGAAGATAAGCTTACTGAATTTCTTGGTGGGACTGCTTTAACAATTACAAAAGATGATACTCTAACATATGCTAGTGAAACTTGGATTGGTGAAAATGGCCGTATTAGTTTAATTAGTGGTGATGTAACATTAAAATATGAAAATAATGTTGTTAATATTACAACTAATGATAGTGTATCTATTGTTAATGGTGGCAAACAATTCATTATACAATTTGATAAGGGTGATGATACTTTACCAGTAAAACTAACTAATAGTAAAGGTTCAACTCTAAATGTTGAAGGAACTCTTGCTATTCCAGCAGGTTCTAAAGGTGTTTTAATTAATGAAGGTACTGTTAATGTTTATGGTAATTTAGAAATTAGAAGTAGTGGAACATATACATCTACTGGTACTACGAAAGTTTATGGTAATGTTGCTGTTTTAGCAGGTGCTAACACTAGTGGCAATATTGGAAATTCTATCTTTACATTATATGAAGACGGAAATATCTATTCTGAAAAAGAAGATATATCTCTTAATGTTGCAAATGGTTTAGGAGATGCTTATGAAATCGTAAGTAATAATAAGCATTATGTTGGTAATACAACTGAACCTGTTGAAGCTGACTGTGAATATGGGTACACATTACAAGCTAAAGAAGTAGAAGAAGTTCCTGTTGTACCTGGTGAAGATGAAACAGCCCAAAATAATCCAACAGAAGAAGTAGAAAATGAAGAAGTTAATCCAGAAACAAGTGATGGAATATTACTATTCTTAGGATTAACAGTTGTAGGTTTTGCAGGTACAGCTTTAGCTTACAGAAGACTTCATAATTAATAAGAAATTAAGGCATTAAAACAGTGCCTTTTTTCTTTTATGACAAAAATGTAAGGAAATAATCATTGATATTATGTTATCATTTAGTTGGTGATAGATAATGAGACAAAAGGTTAGAGATATAGTGTTTTTGATATTAGGGGTTAGTTTAACAATTCTTTTTTTTACAGTAGTAATACCAGTGCTTACAATTATAGGATTAATTAAAGTGATTTCTATGATTAGACACTTTAAAGCTCATCATAAATTTGTTAAAATAAATCCATAAGGTGATGAATTTATGGAATATTTAGATTATTATGATGAAGATGGTAATTATTTAGGTTATAAGAGTTGAGATGAAGTTCATAAAGAAGGACTATGGCATAATACTGTTCATTGTTGGTTATATGAGATGGATGGTAGTGTTTACTTTCAAATAAGAAGTAGTAGTCATAAATTTTATACGACAGCATCAGGACATGTTTTAAAAGGTTAGACTATTGAAGAGGCTTTTAGAAGGGAAATAAATGAGGAGATTGGTCTTGATATAGATAGTAGTGATGCAACACTTGTAGATATTGTTCCTTGGTGTATGGATGGTACTCTTATTAAAGATAGAGTGAAAGCGAATGTTCATGTTGAATTATTTGAAGGAGCTTTAGATAGTTTTAAATTTGACCCTAATGAAGTATTAGGTGTTGTTAAAGTAAGGACAAAGGATGCTTTAAATCTCTTTAAAAATGGTAAAGGAGAAATAGAAGCGATGATTATTACTACTAAGGATAATAAAAATGGGAAGGAAAGTAAACTGGTTGGTATAGATAAATTTTTAGTTCAAAAATACGAAAATGCCTACAATAAGTATAAAGATGTGTTAAATAAAGTAATAGAAATTACTAAATAAGTAGTAATTTCTATTTATTTTTGGTACAATACTTTCTAAGATAGGAGATAGATAAAATTGAAAGATGCTTATACTAAAAGTAGTAAGGATATTTTAGAAGAGTTAAGTAGTAAAAAAGATGGATTAAATGAAAAAGAAGTAACTAAAAGATTAGATGAGCATGGTTTTAATGAAATAGAAGCTAAGAAGCCTAAAACTATATTAGAAATGGTTATAGATGGGCTTAAAGATAAGATGATTTTAATACTTTTATTTGCATCAATTCTTTCCTTTATACTAGGAGAAGTAGCGGAAGGGGTAGTTATATTAATAATTATCTTTATAAATTCTTTAATTAGTATAATTCAAGAGAAGAAAGCAATTAATGCTATTATTGCTTTAAGAAATATGAATGCTCCTCATACTACAGTTATAAGAGGTGGTAAGAAGAAAAATATTTTAACTAAAGAAGTAGTTCTTGGAGATATTGTTTATCTAGAAGATGGTAATATTGTACCTGCTGATATTAGATTAATAGAAGAGAATGGTTTAAAAGTAGATGAATCATCTCTTACAGGAGAAAGTGTTCCTGTAGAAAAAGATGCTAATGTTACTTTAGATAAAAATACTCCTTTAGCAGATAGAGTTAATATGGTTTATTCATCAACTATAATTTCTTATGGTACTGCTATTGGAGTTGCAGTTGGAACAGCTACTAATACAGAAGTTGGTTCTATTGCTACAATGTTAGATAATACTGATAGCCTAGATACTCCACTTAAAAGAAAGCTTAATAAAGTAGGAGAAGTTTTAAGTATTATTGGTATTTTAGTCGCTATTCTTATATTTATAATAGGATTATTATATGGTAAAGACTTTATCTCTTTATTAATGGTTTCTATATCTTTAGCAATTTCTGTAATACCAGAAGGATTACCTGCTACGGCAACTATTGTAATGGCTTTAGGTGTATCTCGTATGGCTAAGAAAAATGCTTTAGTAAAGAAACTTCCTGCTGTTGAAGCTTTAGGTAGTGCCACTGTTATTTGTTCTGATAAGACTGGTACTCTTACTTTAAACAAGATGACAGTTGTAAAAAGTACTTTATTTAGTGATATTATTAATAAAAATGATGAGAATACTTTTAATGATGACTTAATAAAGTGTTCTCTCATCTGTAATAATGCTTATATTGATAAAGATAAAGTAATAGGAGATCCTACAGAAGGATGCTTATTAACTTATGCTAAAAATAATGGTTATGATATTAAAGATATAAAAAGTAATAAAGTTTTATATGAACAAGCCTTTGATTCTATTAGAAAAAGAATGAGTGTTGTTATTAAAGATAAAAAAGAATATTTACTTTATTGTAAAGGTGCTCCTGAAGAGTTAATAGATGTATGTAGTTATGTTTGTGTTGATGATAAGTTAGTTAAACTTACTAGCGAAGATAAAGATAAAATTAAAGAGTATTGTGTCACTATGTCTAGTAAGGGGTTAAGACTATTAGGCTTTGCTATGAGAAACATTAATACTCTTCCTAAAGAAGGGGATATGATAGAAGAAGATTTAACTTTTATTGGTATTATGGGAATAATTGATCCTCCACGTGAAGAAGTTAAACATGCTATTAAGACTTGTCATGAAGCAGGTATTAGAGTAATTATGATTACAGGAGATCATAAATTAACGGCAAGGGCGATTGCTAAAGACCTTGGTATCTATAAAAAAGGTGATTTAGTAGTAGATGGGGAAACTTTAAGTAAAATGAGTGATTTAAAACTTCGTAATACAATTAAAGATATATCTGTCTTTGCTAGAGTTACGCCACAAGATAAACTTAGGATTGTTAATGCCTTAAAGAAAAATAAAGAAATAGTTGCGATGACAGGGGACGGTGTTAATGATGCTCCTGCCTTAAAGAAAGCTGATATTGGTGTTGCCATGGGTATTACTGGTACAGATGTTGCAAAAGATGCCGCTGCTATGATTTTATTAGATGATAATTTTACAACTATTGAAGCATCAGTTAAAGAAGGTAGAAGAGTATATCGTAATATTCAAAAAGTTATACAATATTTACTTGCAGGTAATATTGCAGAAGTATTAACTATATTTATATCTATGCTATTTAACTTACCAAGTCCTTTACTTGCCGTTCATATTTTATTTATCAATCTTGTAACTGATACTCTTCCATCTCTTGCTCTTGGAATAGATCCAGCAAGTCCTAATGTTATGAAACATAAACCAGTTAAAGAGGGTAGTCTGTTTGAGCGTGGTCTTGTCTTTAGAATAGGCTTCTATGGAGTATTCCTTGCTATTATTACTTTAGCAGCATACTTTATAGGGCAGAATGATAGTTATGATGTCGGTATGACAATGGCCTTTACTGTTTTATGTTTATCACAAATATTCCATTCTTTAAATCAAAGTTCAAGTATAACATCTCTATTTAGTAAAGACTATCCAAGAAATAAAATGTTGTTTCTTGCTATGGTAGGATCAATTTTCTTTCTTTTAGTAGTTTTATTTGTAACTCCTATAAGAGAATTCTTCTCACTTAGTGTATTAAGTGGTAATGAATGGTTAGTGGTTATATTACTATCTTTATCACCAATTCTTATAGTAGAAATATTTAAAGCGATAAAAAGAAGCTTAGGAATGGATAGTTAGTATTATGGTAGTGAATAAGAAGAGGATAGTTTTAAGTAATAAAATCTATCCTCTGTTTGCAGGACTTTCAAGTGACCTTATCTTCTTTCTTGCTATTAATACTTTATTTTTAACTGAAGTAAAGGAATTCAGTGCCGTAGAAATTAGTTCCTTTACAACCCTTAGTTTATTAGTAATGATTATCTTAAATCCCCTAGTTATGAAAGTAATTAATAAAATAGGAGCTTTAAACTCTGTAAAAGTAGGTGTTTTTCTTCTTTTCTTAGGAGCCTTTTTAATTACTTTTGGAACAAATTATTTAACGGTTTTATTAGGATATATCTTCTATGAAGCTTTTTATTACTTTAAAAAAATGGATACTGTTTTATTAAGAAAAAATTTGCTATTTTTGCATGAAGAAGAAAAACAATTAGAAATAGAGAGTTATCATTCTTTGATTTATGCTGTTGTTACTATGTTTACAACTTTTGTATCAGGAATTCTTTTTAATTTAAATAATTATTTACCTATGATATGTTGTTTAATCTTTTGCCTTATAAATATTATTTTAGTTAATTTTCTATATGAAGTGAAAACTCCTAATAGAGTAATAAAAAATAGTAAGAGAAAAATAAAAACGACAGAATTAGTTTTTTTGATTTTACTTTTATTTTTAATTACTTATGCTATTATTGACTTAGGACAAAATAATGCTCAGTTATTTATTCAGTATAATTTAGGAAGTTTTTTATCGGTTAAAGATGTGGCGATATATTTATCTATAATTATTAGTGCTTCTAGAATTACAAGAGTAATTGTTAATTATTCTTTTATAAATATTTATAATAAATATAAAAGTAGAGTTTTATCTATTATTGGTTATTCTTTAATGTTATCATTTGCTTTAATAATTCTTGGTAGTTTTATAACTCCTAAAATAGTTGGAATTATTTTAATGAGTATAGGGTTCTGTATATTTTTGGGTATAAAAGATCCGTTTGAAAATTATATTAAAGACTTGTTACTTAATAATACTAATCCAATAGATCATGAAGTAGTAATAAATAAATTAAATTATGTGAGAAAAATAGGAAGACTTGTTATTAGTAGTTTAATTACGTTGATACTTTTAAAAGATTCTCTTTTCTATGTAATGGTGTTTTTATTAGGACTTTCTTGTTTTAGCTTAGTAATTGTTTATGAAATATATAAAATATTAAAGAAAAAGAAATATGCTTAAAATATCTTGAAATATAGATATTTTTTTCTTTATGCATAATTTTTATGTGCAAGATAAAATAAATTTGTGCATGAAAGTTAGTTATTGATTATAAAGTTATACATTATTGAGTTATGTTGTAAAAGAACGCAAAAAATATAAAAAATGCGAATAAAAGCAACAAATGTAAAAGTTATCGACACCAAAATGACAATAAATACTAAATTAGTGTCGATAACTTTGTCTTTTTAATAAAAGCAAATTAATCTTGCCATATATTCTATTAGTATGATATTTTTTAGGTGAAGGAGAAATATATTATGGAAAAATTGCTTGATATTAAATATAATTTACCTGCTATTAAATCTTTTCTTAATATCTTTGATTTAACATTAGAAGATAAGGAAGAAGTAGTAATAGGAGATATATTAAAAGTTATAGTGGATAATGAAGATGTCGGAGTAGTAAAATTTAATTATGGTGAAATAGAAGTAAAAGCACTTAGTAAATATGGAATAGTAAAAGCCCAAACTGGATATGCAGATGCTTTTGGATTAACAGACCTAGAATCATTAGATAGTATTGGCAAGATAGGACTATATGTATCATGGTTTAATAATTTTATGTTTTCTATTGATGATAAAATAACAGGTGATTTAAATTTTAGTGTAAAACTAGATAATGAGTTTGGTAATAGAACTAATTTACATGCTAAATTAAAAATACGAGATGAAGATAAAAAATACACTATTATTTTTCAAGAAGAGGGGTACAATTTATGTTATTTAGAAGAAGGTAAGGATTATCAAGAGAAAATTGTCTATGATTTATTTGATTCATTTACTCATTCTTATATACATCACTCTATAAATAAAAAAATCTTAGATAATGACGTAGAGAAAAGGTATTATGAAAGTGCCTTTATAGGAAAGGGTTATGATAATAAAGGAAATAATACAGCAGTTAATGTTAAAAAAATTGATAATAAATTAGTAGATAAAAAATATTTAGAGTTTCCTAAAAAAGGAGTAGATGATGAAGAGGCTGAAGTAATAAATAAAGGAGAAGTCTTTACATCTATAAGTCTTAATACAATAGATAAAATTAATAGTTTAATAAAAGAATTTCCATTTTTAGAAAAGATCTTTATTTATTCCTTTAATAATTTTAGTAATAAGGAAATTTATGCTTTATTTGGACTTAATAAAGATAAATATACTTTAGATGACTTTTATTTTGATAAAGGAAAGTTTTGGTTAAAACTATATTTTAAGGAGAAGTGTTATGTTAGTAAAAGATTTAAGAAAGACATTAGAAAAATATGATAAAAAAGAAATGTGCGATATAGTAGTAGAACTATATAAGAGGCTTCCTAAAAAGGTTAAAGAAGACTATGATATTGATAACTATATAGAAGATATTAATAATAAAACTAAAAAGGAAGAGAAGAAAGTTAGTTTTGATGATTTGTGTAAAGAAATGAGATATTTTCTTGATTGTGCTAAAGCGGGGTATTATTCTTCACCTAATAAAGTTGTTCCTAAAAAAGAAAGAAGTAATTGGAGATTTAAAGCGAAAAGATACTATAAAGAGTTAACTAAAACTATTCCTACTAATGATATAGGAGTAAAAAGTACTAAATTATTAATAGAGTTATATGAACTTGTTAGTAGAGGCACTAATACTTTAGTTTTTACTAATTGGGATACTTTTAGAGCCTTAGGAGTTAATCAAGTAGAATATCTTGATATGTTATATAAAAGAATACTAAGTACAGGTAATTATATAAATAATATAAAGGTATGTATAGATTTACTAGATAACTGTAAAGATCCTGATATAGTAGATGAATTCTTAATAAATGTCTTTATAGATAATTTAAGAACAGAAGAGTCTAAGTTAACAGCAATTAATTTGTTAGATGAGAAGGTTGTTAAAGTAAAAGAGAAAATTAAAAGCTTAGGTAAAAAATGTAATTATCATGATATGTACTATTTAGAAGAAGATAATAATCTTTATGTAGAAACAGTTGTTAGATTATATTTCTCATCTTTTGAAGTAGATGAAGGTATTAAATATTATCAAAAAAACTATATACATTATGATCGTGAGGTAAAAGAATATATTCTATTAGAGATTTTAAGAGAACTAGAATTATATGAAGACTGGATTACTGAATATGAAAGAGCAAGTAAGAAAATTAATTTAAGAGAAGAATTAACTAAAGATTATGAGAAGATTAAAGAATTAGTATAAAAAATAAATTAAAAATGTTTTCAAATACGATTAAATATGCTATAGTTTAATCGTGAAAGGAAATAAAAATATGGAATATGAAAAAAGAATTTTAAAATTATTCAAGAATGGTTATTTAACTACTAAAGATGTTACTGTTAATAATATTCCTAGATTTTATTTAACTAAACTTATTAAGGCGGGTAAAATAGAAAGAGTAAGTCGTGGAGTATATATTAAGAAAAATGAATTAGTTGATGAATTTGTGATTTTGCAAAGTAAAAGTAAGAATGCTATTTATTCAAATACAACTGCTTTATACTTACATGGGTTTTCTAATAGAATTCCAATAAAATATGATATTACAATTAATAATGGTTATAATGGTTCACTTCAAAAAGAAGATAATGTTAATTTATTTTATACTAAAAGAGAGTTACTTGGATTAGGTGTCATTAATTATAAAATTGATTCAGGGAATATTATTAGAGTTTATGATTTAGATAAAACCATTTGCGATATTATTAAAAATAAAAAGAAGATAGATGCCGAGATTTTTAATAAAGCTATTAGAGAATATTTTTATAGTAAAAAGAAAAATACTTTAAAACTATATGAATATGCTAAAAAGATGAATATTTATAATAAAGTAAGAGATACTTTTGAGGTGTTCGGATGATAAAAAATAGAGATAGTCTAAAAGCAAAAGTATCTAATTTATCTAAGAAAACTAGTATACCTAGTAAATACTTAATTCAAAATTTTATGTTTGAAGCCTTATTAAAAAGAATATCAATGTCTAAATATAAAGATAAATTTATCATTAAAGGTGGACTTTTATTATCATCTATTTTTGGTGTTAATTTAAGAAGTACTATGGATGATTTAGATACTACTGTAAAAGGATTGACACTAAATAGAGCGAGTATTACAAAAGTTATTAATGAGATTATTAGTATAGATATAAATGATAATATCAACTTCGAAATAGAAAACATTAAAGATATTAGAGAAGAAGAATTGTATTCAGGATTTGAAGTTAATTTAAAAGCAGAATTTGATGGTGTAAAAACTAATTTAATGATTGATATAACCACAGGAGATGTTATTACTTATAAAGAAGTAGAGTTTAAATATAGTACTTTATTTGATAATGAAATAATTAATATTATGACTTATAATTATGAAACAATTATTGCTGAAAAGTTTAAATCGATAATTAGTAGAAATATTGATAATACTAGAATGAAAGATTACTATGATTTATATATGTTTGTTAATTTAAAATGGAATGATATTAATAAAGGAACTCTAAGAAATGCAATTATTAATACTTCTAAAGCCCGTGAAACACTAGATTATATTGATAATGCTAGTAAATATATAGAATTAATTAGTGATGATTTAAGATTAAAATCATTATGGAATAGTTATCAAAGTAACTATAGCTATGCAAAAGAAATAGAGTTTGTTGATACAATAAGTGCTATTAAAGTAGTTAATGAAATTATTGTACCAGTTACAATTTAAAAAAAGTTATAAATGTATAATTATTTTGTATTTAATGAGCTTCAATAATAAATAATGTTTTAAAACATAAACTTACTACTAGAAAGGTAGTGAGGCATATGTTTACAAGAGGAATAGATAAGAGAATGAAAATTATTCTTTTAATATTTAGTAGTATTTTATTAGTAATAGTCTTAAGAGTATTTTATGTCCAAGTAGTAGATTATAAAAAACTATCAACTCTTGCTAGTGACCTTTGGAGTAGAAATCTTCCTATTGAAGCATCACGTGGTAGGATACTTGATAGAAATGGAGTAGTTCTTGCAGATAATATTACAACTACCTCTTTAGTTTTAATACCTAATCAAATTAAGAATAAAAAAGAAGTTACGACAAAACTAGCAGAAATTTTAGGAGTAAGTTTTGATGAAATGAAAGAACATGTTTATAAAGAAACATCTATTGAAAGGGTTCATCCTGAAGGAAGAAGACTATCTTATGAAGTTGCAGACAAAATAGAAGCTTTAAATTTTGATGGTGTTTATTTAGTTAAAGAGTCTAAAAGATATTATCCATATGAAGAAATGTTATCTCATGTTCTAGGATATGTTGGAATAGATAATCAAGGTTTATCTGGAATAGAGTTACAGTATGATGATTATTTAATGGGTGAGAATGGGGCGATTAAATATTTTAGTGATGCTAAAGGTAATAAACTGGAACTAACTGATTTATATATTGAGCCACAAGATGGTATGGATTTACAACTTACTATTGATGTAAATATTCAAAAGTCAGTAGAACGAGAACTTGATAATGTTGTTGATATGTTTAATCCAGATATGGCTCTTGCCGTTGTTATGGATCCTAAAACAGGGGAGATACTGGCAATGAGTTCTAGACCTAATTTTGATCCTAATAATTATCAGAATTATTCCCAAGAAGAACTATCTCGTAACTTACCTATCTGGGCTAGTTATGAACCTGGTTCTACCCAAAAGATAGTTATAACGGCAGCGGCAGTAGAAGAAGGAGTAGTAGATTTATTTAAAGATGAGTTTACTGATACTGGTTCTGTACAAGTAGATACTGCAAGAATAAAATGTTGGAAAGCAGGAGGACATGGGCATCAAACATTTCTTCAGGTACTTCAAAACTCTTGTAACCCTGGTTTCGTTAAAATGGGACAGCTTCTTGGAAAAGAAAGATTATTTCGTTATTTAGATTTATTTGGTTTTGGAAATAAAACAGGAATAGATTTAAATGGAGAAGGAGAAGGGATTATTTTTCCTCTTGATAGAGTAGGTAATATTGAACTTGCAACTACTGCCTTTGGCCAAGGTATTAGTGTTACACCTATTCAACAAATAACAGCGATATCAGCAGTCATTAATGGGGGAGATTTATTAAAGCCTTATGTTTTGAAAAATATCTTAGAGCCTGAGACTGGTAATGTAATGGAACATAATAGTAAGACTAAAGTTAGAAAAGTAATAAGTGAAGAGACTAGTGAAATTATGAGATATGCTCTAGAGACAGTAGTTGCTTTAGGAGGAGGGAAAGCTGCTTATATAGATGGTTATAGAATAGGTGGTAAGACAGGTACTGCGCAAAAGGCCGTTAATGGTGCTTATCTTGCTAACAACTACATAATGTCCTTTGTTGGTATTGTTCCATCAAATGATCCTGAAGCAGTCCTTTATATTGCTATAGATAATCCAAAAGATACAGCACTACTTTCAAGTTATACAACAACTCCTATTGCAAGAAGAATACTTCTAGATATAATTGATGCTTTAGATATAGAAAAACAAGAAGGAGGGGTAGAAAAAGACTATGAGTGGACTGATAAAGTCTATTATGATGTGGTAGATGTAGTAGGCAAAAGTCCAGAAGAAGCTAAGAAATTATTAGAACACTTTTCTATAGAATACTCTGGTAGTGGAGAAAAAATAATAAGTCAGTCTCCAGAAGCTGGAACAAGACTTGAAGATGGTAGTACTGTTAAATTAATGTTAGGTAATTAGTTATTGATAAAATAATAGTTATATAATAATTTCAATTTAAGAAAGGAAGTTGTTTATGTCAAATATTGATAATACTAATAGTAATATTGAACGATTAATAAAAATAGAAAAGGAAAGATATGAAAGATTATTACATCTTATAGAGACTAAAAAAACTAATGATACTTTTTCAAATAATCTTGGAATACTTGTAAGATTAATGCCTAATGAATATAGGAGATATGTAGATTTATATAATTCATATTTCTCTTTAAAAAAATATAATATTGATGATTCGGTATATGCTTATGATTATGAAGTTAGTTTTGATAATGAGAAAGAACTTCATCGTTCTATTATTTTAACCTATTTAAATTTATCAAAACTTTATGATGATTTATTTAAAATAGATACTAAGAATATAAAAGATTTAAAATTTACAGTAGATAAAGATGTTCTTACAAATAAAATTATAGAAAAAACATTTTCTCATCGTAATCCTTATATCACTTATAGTATAAGTAAAGCTAAACCAGAATCTCTTATGATGCTACCTGATTCACAACATCTAGTAAAATATTATGCTAAAGATAGTAATTTGGCATGTGAAATGGATTTTAATAATGAAGAAGATCCTATAAGAATATATACTGATTTTGATTATTCTAAAGATTATGTTTTTCCTTGGGTTGCAAAAAATATTAGTGAAGATGACGATCCAACTAAACTTGTAGAAATGGCAGGCTACTATGCTACAAGTGAGAAACTTCATAATTTAGTAAAGAGAATATAATTAGTCTAAATTGAAATAACAATCATAAAATTAAATGACTGAAGAATTGTCAAATAGTAAAATACATATAGAATAACAAAAATACTTATGCTATAATACTTAAAGAAACGTGAGGCGATAAGTGTGTTATTACTTACAAAGGCAGTATTTGCAATTATGATTGGATTTTTATCAAGTGTTGTTTTGGGACTTATTCTTTTACCTCTTTTAAGAAAATTAAAGGTAGGGCAAAGAATAAGTAGTTATGTAGGATATTCTCATCGTAAAAAAGAGGGTACTCCTACAATGGGTGGCCTAATCTTTATTATTCCTACAGTCTTAGTTACCATTGGATTATTAATTACTGATAAAATATCATATTCTGATAATTTAGCGATTGTTTTGGTAGTCTTTTTAGGTTTTGCTATTATTGGATTTTTGGATGATTTCTTATCTTTAAAAAAGCATAATAATGAAGGGCTTACAACTTATCAAAAATTATTAGGACAAGTTATAATATCAACTATATTTTTCTATATTTATATGAAAAATGGTGGACAGACCTCTTTTGTTGTTGGTACTTTAGGTATTGATATTGAACTCACTTGGTTATATGGATTATTTATTCTTTTTATCTTAATTGGGGCTTCTAATGCTGTTAATTTAACTGATGGTTTAGATGGACTTGCAGGAAGTTTATCTGCTGTTGCTTTTATTGCTTTTGCTCTTATATCTTTTGTTGTAGGCTTTGAAGATATAGGGATCTTTTGCTTAATTTTAGTGGGTTCTTTAATAGGTTTCTTAGTTTATAATACCCATCCTGCTAAAGTATTTATGGGTGATACGGGTTCTCTTGCTCTTGGAGGTGTTATGGGAGCTGTTGCCATACTTACTCATAGAGAGCTTACTTTACTTGTAGTAGCAGGGGTATTTGTAATAGAAACATTATCAGTTATTTTACAAGTATTTTGGTTAAGATTTTTTCATAAAAAGTTATTTTTAATGACACCTTTACATCATCATTTTGAAAAACTAGGATGGCAAGAAACTGATATTGTTAAATTATTTGTTGTCTTTGGTTTGTTACTTGCTATGGGTGGAATTATATTTGGAGTATGGTTATAGAAAAGAGTGATTAGATGAAGAAAAAAGGTTATGGATTGCCTTTATTAATCACAGTAATACTCTTAGTAACATTTGGACTTATAATGATATATTCGGCTTCAAGTATTTGGGCTGAGTATAAGTTTCACGATAGTTTTCACTATGTGAAACAGCAAGCATTATTTACAGTAATAGGATTTATAATAATGTATATAGTTAGTAAAATAGATTATAATATCTATTTTAAGAAGGCAAATATCATTTTAGGTATTTGCTTTTTATTATTAATTTTAGTTTTAATACCAGGAATAGGTAGTATTAGAAATGGCAGTCGTAGTTGGTTTGGAATAGGACCATTTGGAGTACAGCCTAGTGAGTTTATAAAGCTAGCTTTAATAATATTTACAAGTAAATACTTAGTTAATAGTAATAAATTTTTAAAAAGTTATAAGAAAGGAGTTATTCCGATACTTGGAATTGCAACTCTTGCTTTTCTCCTTATTATGTTACAACCAGATTTAGGTACTGGTTTAGTTTTGATGGTCTCAATTATTGCTATGCTTTTTATTGCAGGGGTTAATATGAAGTTCTTTTATATCTTAGGTGTGATAGGAGTAATTGGTGTTGTAATTTTAATTGCTATTGCACCTTATCGAATGGATAGAATAACATCTTTTATAGATCCATGGAGTGATCCGTTAGGGACAGGTTTTCAAATAATCCAGTCATTATATGCGATAGGACCAGGTGGAATTTTGGGGACAGGTTTTTTAAATTCTAGACAAAAGCATTTTTATTTACCTGAACCACAAACAGATTTTATCTTTTCAATTATTTGTGAAGAATTTGGGGTAGTTGGGGCGATCTTTATAGCTTTACTTTTCTTTTTACTTTTATACTTTGGTGTAAAGATAGCTTTAAAAACTAATGATTTATTTGCCAAATACTTAGCTTTCGGACTTATTTTTCAAATGTTATTTCAGGCTTTAATGAATCTTGCTGTTGTTATAGGTTTAATTCCTGTAACAGGGGTCACTTTACCTTTCTTATCTTATGGAGGAAGTTCCTTATTAATAAGTTTATTAAGTATTGGAATTCTTCTTAATATTGCGAAAAAAAATAATCAGTAACAGTATATTATATTAATAGAGATGCTTATTTCATTTTTTAGAATTTTGTGGTCCCAACTTGGGACTTCAAAAGGTAATGGAATAGGCATTTAAAATAAGATATGCAGGGAGGTTTTATTATTAATGATTTAATAGAAAAAGAAGATGTTAAAATTGAAAACATGATATATGAGATTAGAGGAAAACAAGTGATGCTTGATAGTGATTTGGCTAAACTATATCATGTTGAAACAAAAAGAATAAATGAGGCAGTTAAGAATAATATGGAAAAATTTCCTGAAAGATTTTCTTGGAAGTTAACAGAAGAAGAAAGTAAAATGTTTTTGGTCGAAATTTTCGACCAAAAAAATATAGAAACTCGTGGAGGTAGATATAGATGTCCTAGAGTTTTTACAGAACAAGGAGTCGCTATGCTTGCCACAATATTAAAATCTAAAGTCGCTACACAAGTTAGTATAAGAATAATGGATGCTTTTGTGGCAATGAGAAAATATATATCAACTAATCTAATTGAACAAAAGTATATAAATGACTTAGTGTTAAAAGATTCCAAAAGAATAGATCTATTAGAAGATGCATTTTCTAGCTTTAAAGAACAGAATAATCATATCTTTTTTGAAGGACAAATTTATGATGCTTATTCTCTTATGATGAAGATATTTGAGAAAGCTTTAAGTAGTATTATTATAATAGATAATTATATTGATAAAAATATTTTAGATATCTTATCTAAGACTAATAAACAAGTAACGTTAATAACTAATAAATATAAAATACAAGATTATGAGAAGTATAAAGAACAGTATAGTAATGTTACTTTAGTAGTTAATAACTCTTTTCATGATAGATTTATTATTTTAGATAAGAAAACTTTATATCACTTTGGATCAAGTTTTAAAGATTTAGGTAAGAAATGTTTTGCTATTACTAAAATAGAAAGTAAAGAAATATTAGAGAACTTGTTAGATAAGTTAGAATAATAACTTTTATTAGAAATATGTTAATGTTCAAGATTTTAAGTTGAAACCTTAAAAGAGAAATATGTAATTGAAGGAGGTTATGGTTATAAACAATTTAATAGAAAAAGAAGATACTGAAATAAAAAATATGATATATGAAGTTAGAGGAAGACAAGTGATGTTAGATAGTGATTTAGCAAGTCTTTATGAATGTAAAAATGGCACTAAAACAATCAATCTAGCAGTGAAAAGACATATTAATAGATTTCCAGAAAGATTCATGTTTCAGTTAACCAAAGATGAATATGATTATTTGCGGTTTCAAACTGAAACCACAAAAGATAATAATATGTCTAGAACTTTACCTTATGTTTTTACAGAACAAGGTGTTGCAATGTTAGCGACAATACTTAGAACACCTGTTGCAGAAGAAGTTAGTATAAGAATAATGGATGCTTTTGTAACAATGAGAAAGTATATTTCAGGTGACTTAATAGAATACAGCAAACTTCTAATTAATCACGAAAATAGAATTGCTTTGTTAGAGAATACCTTTGATAGTTTTAAAGAGCAAAACAATCATATCTTTTTTGAAGGACAAATTTATGATGCTTATTCTCTTATGATAAAGATATTTGAAAAAGCTTTAAGTAATATTGTAATAATAGATAATTATATAGATAAGAATATTTTAGATATATTATCTAAGACTAATAAACAAGTAACGTTAATTACTAATAAATATAAAATACAAGATTATGAGAAGTATAAAGAGCAGTATAATAATATTACTTTAGTAGTTAATAATTCTTTTCATGATAGATTTATTATTTTAGATAAGGAAATTTTGTATCACTCAGGAGCAAGTTTTAAAGACTTAGGAAAGAAATGCTTTGCTATTACTAAAATAGAAAGTAAAGAGATTTTAAATGATTTGTTAGATAAGTTACAGTTGTAATTAGCTTAATACCTGTAATATAGGTTACGTTACCTTTTAGTAAAGTTACCTACTAATTGTCCCATTGTTACCAACTCTTTATTACCTGGATTTTGTAAAACATGTTTCTTTATTAATAAAATTTAAAACTTCAATTAGGAAAAATACAATATTGATTGTAATTCTTTTAGTTAAAAGCTTTGATCTAAAATTGATAAAGTTAATGTTTAATGCTATATTATTAACTATGAAAGGAGAGCTATTATGTATTTAGGAGAAATTACTCATTATAGAAATTTATATCATCCTGAATTTGCACCTATTAATTATTTGTTTAGTAGAACTTTAATGATCGATGAAGATATAAAAGCTTTAGTTTTATCTGAATTACCTGCTATATTTAGAAAATATAATATATCATTAAATTGTAGCGACTTTATTAATTATTTTAATCCTAATGATAATATAGCAGATGTATTTGATATTGAAGAGATCATGGATTCTTTATATAGTTCTATTGAAAAAGAAAGAAAAGGAGCTTTATTTACTAAAGAATTTATGGATTTTTATAAAAATGTTCATTACAGCAATAAAAATGAATTAATAAAAAAAGCTATTAATGAAAGATATAATTATAACTATAATATGTTTGAAAATAATAGATATGAAAAGTTTAAAAAATATTTAATTAATAGTATTCCCAAAAGTGGTTTTTTCAATGTAGAACCTTTAACTGAAAAAGATTTTAATAATATTAAAATGACTTGGTTATATCTTAGAGAACAAAGTTTTATGGAATATTTTTATAATGTAAAAAAGATATTATAATGATATTCCTACAAAGTTTTTAAGTGAAAGATTTTTTAGATTATATAATATCTTAAAAGAGAATTTGTAATCTAGTGTGTAAATAAGAACATACTAGATTTTAATATTTATTTGTCTTTATCAAATAACACTGTAAAAAAGTGCTTAACCTCTTTAATTTCTCTTTTTTTTCATATATAATTAAATAGTAGGTGATATAATGTCAAAACGAAAAAAGAAGAAAGAGACTAAAAAAGGTTTTTCTCATAGTACAGAATTATATGGGGTAATCTTAGTATTAGCTGCTATTTTAGGAATTGGTAGATATGGTCCTGTTGGAGGTATGATTGCTTCTTTTGCAATTTTTCTAGTAGGAGTTTTTTATAATGTCTTCTTAATTCTTTTGTTAATACTAGGGGTCTATCTAATTATAAATAGAGAATATCCTAATTTATTTACAACTAAGATGCTAGGATTCTATTTACTTATAATAGGTATATTAGCTTTGATGCATGAAAGTTATATTTTACAAAATGATAGCAATCCTATTAAAGTCTTTAGTGAAACAATCGATCAATTAGTTATGTCATTTTCTAATGTCTTAAAAGGAGCTCGTCCTGAAGCGATAGGCGGAGGTATTATTGGTTGTACTTTTGGTGTCTTATTTACAGTATTATTTTCCTATAAGGGGTTACAAATTATTTCTTGGACTTTAATTATCTTAGGCTTTTCTTTATTTACAGGCTTTTCTATTGTTGACTTTATTAAAAACAGTGCTCAAAAAGCGAAAGAAAAACTACCTAAAAGAAGTAAAGAAGAAAAAGAAGAACTTAGTAAAACTAAACCAATTATTACTGGTAATGAAGAACCTATTATGGGAGAAGTTAAAGATGATGATAAGAAAATTGTTATATCTAGTATCGATCAATTAACAAGAGCTAAAGTTAATGATTTAGAACAAGATATTAAAAACGATAATCATGAAGTTAGTGATATTAATGTTGAAACAGAAAATAAAGTTACTGTTAAACATAATTATATATTACCACCTATTAATTTGTTGGATTCTCCTAAGAAAAAGAAAAATAATGTTAATCAAAGTTTAATTGAAAAAAATATTGAAATACTTGAAAAAGTTTTAAAAGACTTTAATATCATTGGTAAAGTAGTAGAAGTACATATTGGTCCTACAGTTACACAGTATGAACTTGAGTTACATTCAGGAACTAAAGTTAGTAAACTTTTATCAATTCATCGTGAGATAGCTTTAGCGATTGCTACTAAAGATGTAAGAATTCAAGCACCAATACCTGGTAAAAATACAGTAGGTATAGAAATAGCTAATAGGGAAACAGCTTCTGTATCTTTTAGAGAAGTTTTAGAAAAAGTTCCTAAATCTCTTGATAATTCTAAACTTTTATGTCCTTTAGGTAAAAATATTATGGGTAATGTTATTTGGTGTGAAATTAATAAAACACCCCATCTTTTAGTAGCAGGTTCTACAGGTAGTGGTAAATCTGTATGTATTAATGGTATTATTTGTTCTATCTTAATGCGGGCTAAACCTGATGAAGTAAAACTAGTTATGGTTGATCCTAAAAAAGTTGAGCTTTCTGGTTATAATGGAGTTCCTCATTTAATGAGACCTGTTGTAACTGATCCTAAAGAAGCTTCAGTTGCTTTATCTAAGATAGTTGCAGAGATGGAAAGACGTTATGATACTTTTAGTGAAACTAAAACTAAAAACATTGCTACTTATAATGACTATGTAGAAAAGATGAATAAAACACTACCTAAAGATGAACAAATTAAAAAAATGCCATTTATTGTAGTAATAATAGATGAGTTAGCAGATTTAATGTTAGTAGCTAGTAAAGATGTAGAAGCATCTATTATGCGAATTACACAAATGGCTCGGGCTGCTGGAATTCACTTAATTATTGCTACTCAAAGACCATCTACAGATGTAATTACAGGTGTTGTTAAAGCAAATATTCCATCACGTATTTCTTTTGCTGTTTCTAGTAGTATCGACTCACGTACAATTCTTGATATGACTGGGGCTGAAAAATTACTAGGTAAAGGTGATATGCTTTTTTTACCAATGGGAGAAGCTGATCCTGAACGTATTCAAGGTGCCTTTATTTCTGATGATGAAATTAAACGTATTATTGATTATACTATTGAGCAACAAAAAGCTGAGTATGATCAAGCCTTTATGAATTTATCAGGAGATAGTGAAAAGAGTGCTTCGCAAAAAGAAGATTTTAATCAAAAAGAGGAATATGATGATCCTTTATATAATGAGATTGTAGAATTTGTAATAGAAACTGGAAAAGCGAGTGCTTCACTTCTACAAAGAAGATTTAAACTTGGTTATAATAGAGCTGCTCGTATTATTGATCTTTTAGAAGAACGGGGAATTGTTGGGCCTCAAAATGGTTCTAAACCAAGAGAAGTTTTAGTTAAATTGAGTAATGAAGAGGAAGAATAGGATTATAGTTTTTATAATCTTTTTCTATTTCTAAAAAATTCTCTACCAAAAATCAAAAAATCCAGGTATAATATAAAAAGATAAGTAAATATATTATTAGGGAGGTATTATGACAGCACATATCGAA
Organism: uncultured bacterium; assembly: GCA_949284575.1. GTDB lineage: Bacteria > Bacillota_I > Bacilli_A > RF39 > UBA660 > Onthousia. Next base: position 9,662 of record CASDWO010000052.1, on the reverse strand, counting down.
AGTAAAAAAGAAGACATTGCAAAGAAGGTAATTATGCCAGGAGATCCTCTTCGGGCTAAATATTTAGCAGAAAATTTTCTTGATAACTATAAACAAGTAAATAGTATTAGAGGAATGCTAGCTTATACAGGTTATTATAATAATGAAAAAATAACTGTTTTTGCTTCAGGAATGGGTGGTCCTTCTATTGGTATTTATGCCTATGAACTATTTAAGTTTTATGGAGTTGAAACGATTATTAGAATTGGAACTTGTGGTTCTGCTTTAGAAGAAGTAAAGCTTAAAGAATTAGTTATTGCTACTTCTTCTTATACGTTAAGTAGTTATCCTAAATTATTTTTCGATGATGATGAAAAAGATTTTGAGTCTAGTGAAGTTATCAATAAGAAAATAGCTTTAGTTGCTAAAAATGAAGGCTTAAGTATTCATGAAGGTAAAATTATTACTAGTGATATTTTTGATCCTTATGTTGATAAAGAAAGATATTTATCTTTATATCCTAACGATAAATATTTAGCTTATGAAATGGAAGCAGCTATTCTTTTTTGTCTTGCTAAACATTTACAAAAACAAGCAGCTTGTATATTAACCGTTGTAGATTATGAATTTGATAATAGTAGTTTATCTAGTGAAGAACGTGAGAAGAGTCTTAATGCTATGATTAAAGTAAGCTTAGAGACATTATGCGAATTATCTTAAAAATACTGGACATAATAACTATGAGGTGAAGTGATGAAATATATAAAAAAAGAGCAAGGAGCTTATAACCTGCATATTATAAAAACTGATCTATATAAAACAATTGCTGTTAAAATCTTTTTTAGAGAAAAAGTAAAGAAAGAAAATATTACTAAACGTAATTTTCTTTCTAGAATTATGATGTTATCTACTAATGATTATAAGAGTAAAATAGACTTAACAAAAGCATTGCAAAATTTATATGCTGCTTATATCTCATCAACTAATAGAAGATTAGGAAATTATTTAGATACTAGTTTCAGTCTTAGAGTTTTAAATGATAAATATACGGAAGAAGGTAATTTTAAAAAAAGCATGGAGCTTTTAGCGTCTATTATCTTTAATCCTAAAGTAGAGAATAATGCTTTTTGTGATCAAGAGTTTAATATTATTCATGAAGAATATAAAGGCGATTTAAACTCAATTGTTGAAGATAAGATGACTTATGCGATGTTAAGAGGTTTAGAATGTACTAGTGATTCTGTTGTTGGTTATCGGAGTATTGGTTATTTAGAAGATTTAGAGAAAATAACCAAAGAAGATCTTTATAAATACTATCAAGATATGATAAATCATAATTATGTAGATATATTTATCTTAGGAGATGTTAATGAAGAAGAAATAATAGAATTGTGTAAGAACGTATTTCCTTTTAAGACATTTAAAAATGCTAAAGAAAAAGCTTTAGTAACAGAATTAAAACTATCTAAAAGTAAAATTGTAAAAGAAAAGACTAATGCGGAACAAGATAATTTAGTTATATCTTTAACCTTAAATAAACTAACAGATTATGAAAGAAATTATCCTTTATCTTTATTAAATACAGTAATTGGAGGAGGAACTGATTCTTTACTATTTAAAGAAGTAAGAGAGAAAAATTCCCTTGCTTATACTATTTCTAGTACACCTAATAAATTAGATAATCTCATAATTATTAGAGGTGGTATTACTAAGGGCAAAAGTATGGAAGCAGTTAAAATAATTAAAAAAATAATTAGAGAACTTTCATCAGGTAAACTTAGTGATGAAGTTTTAGATAAAGCGAAAGAGTATTATACTAGTGCTTTAGATGATATTATTGAAAGTGCTTTTCAAATAATAGAGAGTTATTATATGATTGAATTACTTGGTGTTGATGATATCGAGACAAAACGTAAAAAGATGTTAAAAGTAACTAAAGATGAAGTGATTGCAGTTGCTAAAAAATTAAAACTTAATACAATATACGTTTTAGAAGGGAAAAATGCTAATGGATAAAATTGAACTTAAAAATGTAGGGAAATCTATATATAGAGAATTATTAGATAATGGGTTAGAAGTCATAATTATTCCTAATGAGAAAAAAAGTAAGAAGAAAAACTATTACTTTAATTATGGAACATACTATGGAGGCTTATTTAATGAATTTGTACCAATTGGTTCTAATAAAATGACAAAGTTTCCTAAAGGGATTGCACATTTTTTAGAACATAAAATGTTTGAAAACGAAGAAGGTATTTCTCCTTTTGATTTCTTTTCTAATTCAGGTAGTTATGTTAATGCTTATACTAGTTATAAAGCTACTTGTTATACTGTAACTGGAAATAAAAAAATGCAAGAGAACTTAGAATATCTTTTAACTTTTGTTAATAAACCTTATTTTACTAAAGAAAATATTTTAAAAGAACAGGGTATTATTAGTGAAGAACTTAATATGTATAATGATGATCCTGATTATTTAGTATATAAAACTTTAAATCAAAATCTCTTTAAAGAATTACCTTATAATACGGTAATTGGAGGAACTATTTCTAGTATTAAAGAAATAGATGAAGATAAACTATATACTTGTTATAATACCTTTTATCGCCCTTCTAATATGTTTTTAGTAATTGGGGGAGCAGTAGATCCTGATATTATTATTAAAATAGTTAAAGATACTTTTACAAGACTTAATTTAAAAGATACAAAGAATCTAAAAATTAAAACTAAAGATTATAAAGAAAGTGTTAAAGTCGTAAAAGAATATGAAGAAGTTAAGACTCTTGTAAAAACAGATAAAATAGCTTTAGGTTATAAAATGGCTCGTAATAAATTTCCAATTAAAAGCAATGTTTTACTTAATCTTTATTTAAATATGATTGTCTCTTTATGTTTTGGAGCTAGTTCTTTCTTTAAAGAAATGATTAGAAATAGAAACTTAATTAGTAGAAGTGGTTATTATTTTCAAAATTTAGATTCTATTATTGTTTTTAATATCGAAGCTGATAGCTTTAATACTCCTGTTTATTTAGATGAACTTAGTAAATACTTAGAAAATTTAGAAGTAAAAGAAGAAGATTTAGAACGGTTAAAGAAAGTTTGGATATCTAGTGAAGTTATTAAAACAGATTATGCTGATAGTCTTGTTGATAATGTTGTTGATGATTTAATTAATTATCATGAAGTTATTACTAATTATGTTCCTCTTATTAAGAGCATGAATATTACTACTATGCAAGAAGTAATTAAAAGTTTAGATTTTTCTAATAGAGCATTAGTAATTGCTAAGAAAAGTTAAGGAAAATTAAAAGTAGTAGGTGTAAATATGAAAAGAATAGTTAATTTTTTTACTAAAGAGAATATTATATATACATTATTTTTCATATATATGTATATATATTTTTTTGCTAATCTTCTTAATGATAATAACGAATTAATAATTACTAAAAGTATCGTTATTATTTTTGTGATTTTTCTTTTAATGCAATTAGGTGCTATCATCTTAATTAGGTTTTTAAAAAAGAAAAAGCTTCCTATAGAAAAATTATATTTAATTTTAGCTTTTAGTCTCTTACCATTTTATTTATTTGCTTTTCCTCAAGGACAAATTCCTGATGAAAGAGATGATTATAAAAGAAGTTTAGAAATTTCTTCTTTTCATCTAACCTCGGAATTTAAAGGAGAAAAAGAAGGTGTAGGAAGAGAATTATCTACTAATATTGAGAAAGTATTCGATGAAAACTCTACTTATGAAGAAGCATTTAGTAATTTTCCTTTGAAGCTTAATGAAGAAACTAAGTTTTATAGTTTTACTAATAAAGCTTTATATGCCTTTACTTGTTATATTCCACAAACACTAGGAATTACTTTAGGTAAAATTTTAAATACTTCAATAATAATGCAAGTATATTTAGGAAGATTTTTTAATTACTTATTTTTTGTTCTTTTAGCTTTCTTTACTATTAAATACTTACCAAGAAAAAAAGAATTAGCTTTATTTATCTTTCTTTTACCAATAACTTTACAAGAGACTGTATCATTATCACCTGATGCAATGATTATTGGTATTTCTTCTCTTTTTATTAGTTTAATATTACATTTTAAATATACTAAAATAGATATTTTAAATAAGAAACAATTACTCTTGTTAAGTCTTTTAGCAATTTTCTTATCATTATGTAAAATAGTCTATTTACCACTTTGTTTATTATTATTTTTATTACCTAATAAGTGTTTTAAAAGTAAGAAACATAAATATATTTATACTATTTTAACTATTATAATTGCTACAGTTTTAAATTTATTTTGGTTAAAGATATCATCACTTTATTTAGTAACATTTCATCATCGTTCGAATTCTACCTTACAATTAAGATATATTTTAAGTAATCCTTTTAAATATCTATTAGTATTAAGCAATACCTTAGATACATATTTTATTTATTATTTAACAACTATGGTTGGAAGTCTTTTAGGTCCTCTTAATATAGAAACATCTACTTTAATGGTTGTTTTATCTTTAATAGTTTTAGGATATCTAATAATATCCAAGGGTAAAGATAAAAAGTATCTTTTAAATATAAAAGAGAAAATATTTGTAAGTTTTATTCTTTTAATTACTGTATTATTAATCTTTACAAGTTTATATCTTCAATGGACAGCTCCATATAGTGGTATTGTTGAAGGAATCCAAGGTAGATATTTTTTACCACTTTTATTGATATTAAGTACTATTTTTATGACTAAAAATATTGAACGTAATAATTATATTAATCATCTAGCTTCCTTTATTTTTGTTTTAAATATTATGGCTTTAAGTTCTATTGCAATAAGTTTTATTTGATCTTTTTAAATAACTTATGTTAGAATTTAATTTAGATAAGGTAAATATGATAGAAAGGATAAGTCAATTGACTTGGCAGTAGTTTATGAAAACAATAGGTTTTATAATTCCTCGTAAGGAAAATGAAAATAGAAGGATCTTATTACCTAGTGAAGTCTTAAAAATAACTTATAAAGATTCATTATATTTTGAAAAAGGATATGGCGAAGTATTAGGGATAAGTGATTATGAATATCAAAAACTAGGTTGTAATGTCGTTAGTAAAGAAGAAGTATTAAAACAAGATATTATTTGTGATCCTAAGATAGGAGATGCTAGTTATTTAAATGAACTTAAAGAACAACAAACTATTTTTGGTTGGGTTCATGCTGTTAAAAACAGAGAATTAACAGAATTATTATTAAAGAAAAATATAACAGCGATTGCTTTTGAAGATATGTTTTATAAGAATAGACATGTTTTTTATCAAAATAATATTTTAGCAGGAGAAGCGGCAAGTTATCATGCCCTTACTTATTTAGGACGTGTACCTGATGGTTTAAATGCTGCTATTATAGGTAATGGTAATACTGCTCATGGGGCTTATAAAGCTTTAACAAAATTAGGAGTAAATGTAAATATATATAAAAAAGATATGGAAGATTTATTTAAAGAAGAGTTTTCTAATTATGATATTATTGTTAATTGTGTTTTATGGGATGTGAAAAGATTTGATCATATTATTTATAAAAAAGATTTAAAAAAGATGAAACCTAATAGTATGATTATCGATGTAAGTTGTGATTTAAATGGTGCTATTGAAACAAGTCATCCTACTACTATTAATGATCCTATTTATAAAGTGGATGATATAATTCATTATGCTGTTGATCATACACCTAGTTTCTTTTATCAAACTTTTACAAAAGAGTGTTCTAAAGTTATTTATAGTTATTTAGAAGATTTAATTTTAGAAAGAGATAATGAAGTTTTATTAAAGGCTACAATTATTAAAAATGGGGAAATATTAGATCAAAAAATTAATGATTATCAGAAAAGAGTTTAAAAATGAATATATATGAGAGTAGATTAAGAAATTTTATTCCTAGTAAAACTTTTACTAAGCATTATTATTATCAAGTAATGCAGAAGAAATTGAATTTAAGAAATCCCCAAACTTTTCATGAAAAACTTAATTGGTTAAAACTTCATTATTATAATCCTCTTACGACAAAGATAGTTGATAAGTACTTAGTAAGAGATTATGTAAAAGAAAAAATTGGTAAAAAGTATTTAATACCTTTAATAGGAGTTTATAATAGTTTTGAAGAGATAGATTTTAATAAATTGCCTAATAAATTTGTAATAAAATGTAATCATGATAGTGGTAGTTATATAATTTGTGAAGATAAAGAGAAATTAGATCTTACAAAAGTTAAAGAGAAAATAAATTATCATTTGTGTAAAAATTATTATTATCAGTGGCGAGAAAAACCTTATAAAAAGGTAAAACCTAAGATAATTATTGAAAAATATATGAGTGATAAGAAAACTGATAGTTTTGATGATTATAAGTTTATGTGTTTTAATGGTGAAGTAGACTCTGTTATGCTTTGTACTGATAGAAAAAGTGGTAATCCTAAGTTTTTATTTTTTGATAAATCATGGAAATTACAAAAATATAATAAAGCTTCTTTAGATAAAAATTTAAAAGTAGCTGTTCCTAAGCCTAAACGTCTAGAGGAAATGTTTGAAATAGCTTCGAAGCTTTCAAAAGGATTTCCTTTTGTTAGAGTAGATTTATATTATGCTAATAATAAGATTTATTTTGGAGAATTGACTTTTTTTCCACAAGCAGGGTTTGATCCTAATATTTTAGAACCTGTAGATAAAATGTTAGGTGAGAAAATTGTTTTAAGTAGACGTTAAAAATAAAACTTTACAAAAATATATAAGATATGCTATAATTAGAGACGTCAAAAAAATGTTCCGCTGTTTTTATGATATGAGCATTGGTTAATAAGCAAAGGAGGGACTTTATGAGTAATATAGTTGACAAAATTAATGAAAAGCAAATTAATAAGAATATTCCTGAATTTAGAGTAGGTGATACTGTTCGCGTTGATGTTAAGATTATTGAAGGTAAACGTGAAAGAATCCAAGCTTTTGAAGGAATCGTTATTGCTCGTCGTGGTGGTAGTGTTAGTGAAACATTTACTGTTCGTAAAATGTCAAGTGGTGTTGGAGTAGAAAGAATTTTCCCAATTCATTCACCAAAGATTGCTAATATTACTGTAGTTAAACGTGGTAAGGTTAGACGTGCTAAGCTTAATTTCTTAGCAGGTAGAACTGGTAGATATCGTATTAAAGAAAAAGGCCAAAAATAAGACTTTGGTCTTTTTAATTTTAGCTAGATTTGATATACTTATAAAGAGAATGAGGGATCTAAATGAATGATAAAGTAAAGAGTTTATTACCATATATTATTATAATTATAGTTGTTGTATTTATAAAATTATTTATTATGACACCAATAAGAGTAAATGGGGAGTCTATGAGTCCTACCTTAGAAGAAAAAGATATTATGATTTTAAATAAAACTGCTTATTATTTTAATAAACCTAAAAGATTTGATATTGTTGTTGTTAATATGCCTGATGAATATCTAATTAAAAGAGTTATTGGTTTACCTGGAGAAGAGATAGAGTATAAAGATAATACATTATATGTAAATGGTAAAAAGGTTGATGAGAATTTTAAACATGGAAAGACAGAAGATTTTCATATTGAAAAGTTGGGGAGTGATACTGTTCCTCAGGGTTCTTATTTAGTTTTAGGAGATAATAGAGAGAGTTCTTTAGATAGTAGAGAATTAGGTTTTATTAAAGAAGATCAGTTGCTTGGTAAAACGACCTTTATTTTGTTGCCATTTAATAGATTTGGGCATGTTTCTTAGAAGATGAAAATCTTCTTTTTTTATAGAAAACGTTTGACATATAAATTAGCACGTGCTAAAATGATGCTTAGGAGGTGTTAATATGAGTATAATAAGAGAAATCAGAGAAAAACAAAATGAAATTATTACGATGGTAAATACTGCTTTTGATGAAATTGTTATGAAATTAGAAGGAGAAGGGCTTAGAGAAAATCCTTATGAAGCTATTTATGAGAGTGAATATCCAATTACTAATGTTACAGGTTTTAAGGGAAGAAAACCTATTGCTGTTAAGATTAGAGGAGAAAGAACAATTACTTCAACTTGGAAACAAGTAGTTAAAACTGTATTAGAAGAAGTTGTTAAGGATGAGATGATGAAACAGAAACTAATGGGGTTAAATGATAAATTACTTGGTAAAATAAGAAGTAGATTATCTAAAGATAAAAAGAATATGCGAAGTCCTTTAGAAGTTTGTGAGGGACTATATTTAGAAACTCACTATGATACAGAAACATTAATGCGTTTATTACTACAAATTTTAGAAGATATAGGTTATGATTATAGCAATATTAAAATTATTATAAAAAATTAAAAGAAATACATCAGTTTATATCATTGTTCTGATGTTTTTTAGTAAAAAAATTGAAAGGAGATAAACTGCAAATATGTTAAATGATCAACAGTTTATTAGGCAAAATAAGTACGATGCTAAATATTTTGATTAATTATTAGAGCAAATCAAAACAATTAGAGCAAGTGAAATTTTATCAAAAGATCACAGAATGAAAATAGACTAGTTATTAGGTAGATCTAGTCTAATCATTTTACCATTTAATAGAATTGGTAGTACTAAATAAAGTTATAACTCTCCATTTAGTAATTTATTATCTAAATCATCTAATATATCAATTATATTAGAGGCAAATTCTCTATTTTCTATAAACTCTTTACTAGTAGATGAATATAGAGTAGAAAAGGCATTCTTTTCTAAAATAGGAATAAGAAATGTATTATCAAGGGTAGTAATACGTATCAATATTTCATAACAACTATTTTTATTGGCAGTAATTCTATTTCTATGATTGCTTTTCTTATCTTCTACAACAGTATTATCTAGTAATAATTCATAATTTTTAATATCCTTAATATTATATTTATAATGAAATGTTTTCGTATGAAAAACAATCTCATTGTTTATACCAATACTAATACCAGATGCTAGGTCGTTTAGATAAAAAATATGAGGTATGGTATTACATAGAGTCTCTAACTTCTTATTAATTTCATCATTTCTATAGTTAGAATCTTGAAATAACTTTACAAATGATAAAAGCATTTCATTAGTTCCATTAATATCAAATAACATATTACTAAGTAATATAGTTTTACTTAATATACTATTTTTTATAACTTCTATAGTAAGGTCTTGATAGTTATATTTAAGATATCCTTCTGTATTAACAAGCCATAGATATTTAGTAGTTGCTATAAAGTAAAATTTAACGTTAGTAATACATTCAGTTGCATAGACACAAGATAATATAAGTTCATCTATTGGAATAACTTCTCTTAAAATAATTGCATCATTTTCATTTAAATCAGGGCATATATCCATAAGTAATTTATAACTTATAGTTGGTTTATTATTTCCGGTATGAGAATAATTATAAAATTTAGGAAGTGTGTACGCTTTATTTAATAATTCTTTATACTTTTCATTTTCTTCTACCTTTTCTTTATACTTATTTTGTACTTGAGTTAATAATTGTTTAAACATATATCCACCTTGTATAATATAATCAGTTCTTATTTAAAGGAACTGAATGTATTATATCCTTTCTTTTAATTTTTTAAATTTTTGATATAATATGTTCCGACACTGTGGACTTTTCTGATTCACCTTATAGCTTTGACTATTCTATT
>CASDWO010000051.1 GCA_949284575.1 uncultured bacterium | reverse complement strand
TAAAACTGTTAGCATTTGCCTCTTCATTATATATTTTAGGTGACATTACTTCTTCTTCACCATTATCTGTTACTCTTGTTAAATATAACTTAACATTATCACCACTAAAAGTATTGTTAGACTCAGCTTTTGCACTGATCTCATAATTAATATTTGTATCTCCTGTTATATTACCACTTACTGTAAATTCAAAATAATCATCTAATGTTTTTCCTGTTTTATCTGTTGTAGGTAAAGCCTTATCTAGACTTATAACATTTTCAGTCTCTTCATAAGTCATACTTATCGCACCTGTCGTAATTGTATTTACTTTTGTTCCTGTTCCTGTAAACTTAAATGCTGCATAACTTACTCCTACTGTTAATACTAATAATAATACTATTAAAATTCCTATTATAATTTTTTCTTTTTTCTTACTCATACTTACTCTCCTTCTATTTTTTCTCACACTAAAAAGAACAGAATATCTCTACCCTGCTCTTATGTCATAATGAAAGAAAGTAACTTTATTACTTATTTTATTACTAAAGTACCCCCCCCAGGTAACTATTTGTAAATTTGTGTATTTCATATTTTTACCTTCTTTCCATCTTCTCTATCATAATTTTATCATAGTTAACATCACGTTGTCTATAAGATAAAAGAAAAAAGAGCATAAGCTCTTATCTACTTTTAATTAAAGCAATGTAATTATTAACTTTACTAGCCCAAGTAGTACTAGCAGCATACTTTGGTGCAATAGCTTCTACAGTAGTTAAACCATAGGCATAATAATTACGATATAAGTTATCTAAATAACCCATGATACCTTCATCAAGGGTAGGATAAGCTTTATAAGCTCCTCCTCCACAGCTTGGTCCTCCTTTTTGACCACCAACATTATTACATTCACGAACTAAAGCACTACAAGTACCATTACATCCTGTCTCATGAAGAATAATAGCAGTTGCCATATAAGGATCAACACCAAGTTGTAAGGAATAACTAGCAATTAAATATCCTTTTCCAGAAATAGTAGATTTTAAAGATCTATTTAATTTATCTGCTAACTGATTCATTGTTAAACCATCATAAACGATAGGATCAACAGGAACAGTATTAACTTCACTATAAGTCTTTACATCTTCAAGTTCTTCTTCTATTACAACTTCTTCTACTTCCTCTTGATTAGCATTATTTGTATCACTAATTTCTTCATTATTGTTAGATTCTTCTTCTGAAACATCATTCTTATTATTAACCTTTTCTACAGTTCCAGAGTTCATATCTTTCATAGTAACTTTTTCATAAGCTACAGTATTATCACTTTCCATTTTAAAAGCTTGATACTGTAAAACACTCGCTAAACCTATCATAAAAACACCTAATGATGCTAAGGTAAGGCTCAGCTTACTTACTTTTTTCATAGTTCCTCCTTCAAATAAGAACAATAAAATTGTAGCAAATATTTGAAATTTTGTCAAATTTGACATTTTTTCTATTATATTATATGCGTTTTTTAAAGCTTTAACTTGACTTTACCCTAGCTTTGTTTCTATAAGATAAATAAATTAAGATACCACCTGTAATGATAAGAAGACCACCACCTAAATAAAGATATGTAGCATTTTTAGAGGTATTAGGTACTTCTACTAATTTAGAATTAAACATCGTAACAGTTTGTATTTCTCCTGTTTCTAAAACTTCAAAATCAACTGTAGAAGTATTTAACATATAATTATTTGGAGCGCTAGTTTCTATTAAAGTATATTTTCCTACAGGTAATTTTTCAATATAATAAGGAGTATCTGTTGAAGTCCAAGATGCAACAGTTTTGCCTTCACTATCTTTTATAACAAGATTAGCACCAGCTACTTCTTCACTATTTGCAAAATCTTTTTTACTGATCTTAACTTTAGTAAAATCATTAATGAAATTAATTACATCAGGAATATTAGAATCTGTAATAGTAAAGTGATATGGAACTTCTTTACCATCTTCTAAAAGCATTACAAGGGTATAATTACCTAATGGTAGTTCTTCAGTCGTATAAATATCAGTCGTTGTAGTAATTTTCTTTATTGTTTCTCCATTACTATTTCTTAAAATAAATTTATAACCACTAACACCATTACTATCTAGTTCTAATTTTCTATTAAAGATAGTTATAGTAATAAGATCACTACGTAAATTAATATTTTGAACTTCTCCTGTTTCTAAGACTTCAAAAACTATTTTTGCACTACTATTAATATAACCAGGAGGAGCTTCTATTTCACTAAGAGCATAGATTCCTTTTTCTAAACCTCTAATAACATATGGTTCTTCCTTACTAATAAAAGTAATTGGTTCCATAATACCATCTTCTCTTGTTAGTTGCATAGTAGCTCCACTAATATAAGTATTAGTATTAGCTGCAACTTTTCCAAGACTTACAACAATAGGTTTATTTTCTATAGTAATATTTACTTCAGGATTATTTCTATCAATAGTAAATTCATGAAGAGTTTTATCTAAAACATAACCTGGTAGAGTATTAGTTTCTCTTAGATAATATACTCCTTCATTTAGATCAGTTAAAACAGTAGGACTATTAGTAGTTGTAATTGTTCTTAAATAAGATTTATTACTATCTAATAACTCAAAAGTAATGCCACTTAAAGGTTCTTTATTATCACTATCTACTTTATTTATAGTTACTTTAGTTTTCTTATTATCGATTGTATAAGTAAAAGTATTATCTTCATCAGTAATAATTACTTCAACTTTATCTTTATTTCTAATATAACCATTTGGAGCTTTTAGTTCTTCTAAATAATAAGTACCACTAGCTATACCAGTAATTACATAAGGTTCGCTACCACTAGTAAAATTAGCTATTTCATCACCATTTGAATTTGTTAGTCTAAGAGTTGCTCCTGCTATATACTCTTTAGTATCAGCATCTATTTTACCTAGTCTTAATTCATTTTTACTATTTTTAAATTGAACTTGTAAATTAGAAGTATCTTCAGTAACTGTAAAGCTTACTTTATTAGAGTTTAAGACATAGCCATCAGGACTTTTAGTTTCTTCTATATAATAAGTACCAGGTGTTAATTTATCTAAAGTATATGGTTTTTCTGTTGTTGTAAATTCTGCTATTTGTTGATTAGAACTATTAGTAACAACTAAAGTAGCTCCACTTAATGGATTATTATTTTCATCTACTTTAGTTATGGTTATTTGATTTTTTGAGTTATAGAAAGTTAAAGTTAAGGCTTCTTGTTCAGTACCTGTAATAGTAAAGGTTAATTCATTATTACTTAGAGTATAACCACTAGGAGGAGTTATTTCTATTACTTTATAATTACCTTGAGTAAGTCCTGTAATTTTATGAGCAGTAGTAGTTGTTGTCCATTCATCGATAGTAGCATTATCACTTACTCTTACAAGTCTTAGAGTAGCTCCACTTAAGAGATCATTACTACTAGCATCTCTTTTTTCTATTAATATTTCATTTTTGGTATTTTCAAAATCAATAGTTACTTTTTTGTTATCTTTATCAACAGTAAAAGTCTTAGGAGTAGAATTGATTATATAGCCATCAGGAGCTTTTTCTTCTACTACTTTATATGTTCCTTCAGCAAGATTAGGTATTGTTACATAACTATTAGTAGAAGTAAAACGATAAACTTCTTCATTAGTATTATTATTTAATATTTTTAAAGTAGCGCCTGCTACAGCTTCTTTAGTAGTACTATCTACTTTTCTAATTTGGACTTGGAATTTACTATTACTAATTGTTTTACTTATATTTAAATTAGTATCAGTAATAGTAACTGTAGTACTAAGATTATCTATATAATAACCATTTGGAGCTTTTGTTTCTTTTATTTCATATGCTCCTGGTAATAAGTTATTTATTACATAGTCTTCAGTAGTAGTTTCAAAGCTAGCGATTGTTTTATTAGTAGCTTTTCTAATTACTTCAATACTAGCACCACTTAAAGGACTATTATCAGTACTATCTACTTTTTTAATTGTTAAGCTACCTGTTGGCATAGCTACATCAGTAGAAACTGTTTTTTGTTTAGTAACAGGAACTAAGGCAGCAGGAAGAGCATTTTGCATTATTTCATTAGGTGGGGTATAACTATAAGCTTCATATTCTGTATAATTAACAGTTACACTGACATTAACAGAAAAGGGATTATCTACTTTAGCAAGATTTACTCTTAATTTAAAACCACTTCCACTATTAATAGGATCAGTAGTAACATTATTATTACTATCTAAAACTTCAACAGCAGAGTTATTTACTGTTACATTATAATTATTAAAAGCGACATTAGAATTAACAGTAATTGTATCAGTAATTAAATAGTTATTATCACTGCTAAGTTTAAAATCACTACTATTAATACTAAAAGTTGGATTAATAGTAATAGGATTATTTTTAGCATTAACGGCTCCAGTTATTAAAGGTTCTATATAACGGTAATAACCACTACTACTTATAACACTTTTTTGATGTTCCGTTAGATTAGTTGTTCCTTCTGTTAAATCTTGATACCACCATACGGCTATTTGAGTTAAATAATCATCATGAGCATTATTACCTGTTAAACTTTTAGCAGGATAACCATTTTGAATTAAGTAAACATATCCTTGATCTAGAGCCGTATTATCTTTAGTAATTGTATAATCAGGAGCCCATTCTTTTTCTTTATCAAGACAGTAAACAGTATATCTTGCTCCAGTTCCATCAGTAGCATAATAAGGAACAAGATTTAATTGTTCATCTCCTTCTAGCTCTTCAAAAAGAGTAATTCTTTCAGAATTATTTCCCATACCTGATGTTAAAGTATCAGGAAGAGTATTAGGAATAGCATAAGAATTTGTAACAACTTTAGAAAAAAAGATAATTAAAACTATCATTATTAGCATCATAACAGTTATTTTTATAAAGTCATTATTCTCTTTTGCAAATAGATTACTTAGTTTTCTCATCATTTTATCACCTATCTTAAAAGAATTATAACATAAAAAAAATAGTAATTAAATACTATTTTTAAGTAAAGTTAGACTGACTTTTTTCTTATCTAAGTCTATCTCATCTACATAACAATCTACAATATCACCAACACTAAATAAATCACTAGGATTTTTTATGTATTCATTAGTTAATTTAGAAATATGAGCAAGGCCATCATTTTTAAGACCTATATCAATAAAAAGACCAAAATCGACAACATTACGTACTGTTCCTTGTAGTTTATCTCCTTTTTTTAAGTCTTCTAGATGTAAGATATCACTTCTAAGAATTGGTTGAGGATAATCATCTCTTAAATCACGCATAGGTTTTTCTAAAGATTCTATAATATCTTTTAGAGTATAGGAATCAATATCTATTTCTTTACTAAGAATAGTAATATCTATAGAATTAAGTTTATTAATTAGATCACTATTACCTAAATCATTTATATTAAAACCTAAATAATTAAGAAGTTTAATAGTTTTTTCATAACTTTCAGGATGGATAGATGTTTTATCTAAAGGATTATCTCCATCTAATATTCTTAAAAAGCCAACTGATTGTTCATAGACTTTATCACTCATTCCTTTAATATCTAAAAGTTCTTTTCTATTTTTAAATTTACCATATTTTTCTCTAAAGGAAATAATATTATCTATTACTTTTTTATTTAAACCTGAGACATATTTTAGTAAGGAAGGACTAGCGGTATTAATATTAACTCCTACTCCATTAACTGCTTTACTAACAACAAAGTCTAAAGATTCATCTAGTTTTTTTACAGGTACATCATGTTGATAAAGACCAACTCCTATACTTTTAGGATCTATTTTAACTAGTTCAGATAAAGCATCTTGAACACGTCTTCCTATACTAACTGCACTTCTTTTTTCTACAGTTAATTGGGGAAATTCTTCTATTGCAAGTTTACTAGCAGAATATACTGATGCTCCTGCTTCACTTACTATTATATAGGATACATCTTTATTAGAAGATTTAATAGTATCTGCAATAAAAGCTTCACTTTCTCTTGATGCTGTACCATTTCCTATAGCAATTACATCGATATTATATTTATCTATTAGTTCAAGGATTTTTTTCTTTGATCCTTCTATATCATTATGAGGCTCTGTAGGATAAATAACAGCAATTTCTAAGACTTTACCAGTTTTATCTAAGACAGCAAGTTTACAACCTGTTCTAAAAGCAGGATCATAACCTAATACAGTTTTATCTTTTAATGGCGGAGTTAAAAGGAGTTTCTCTACATTAGTAGAAAAGTTATCAATTGCCCTTTCTTCTCCTTTTTCTTTAAGTTCGGCACGAACTTCTCGATCAACACTAGGAAGTATTAAACGTTTAAGACTATCATTAATGGCATCCATTATTATAGAGTAACAGAAAGAGTCTTTATTTTTAATTACTTTAGTCTCTAAATATTTAATAATTTTCTCTACATCATAATCTAATTTAACAGATAAAACTCCTTCTTTTTCACCTCTATTTATCGCTAAAATTCGATGTGGTTTAATATATTTTACTGTTTCCGTAAAATCATAATAGTTACTATAAGTCTTATTTTCATCTATAGCATTTTTCTTTAATTTACTAATAATTACTCCTTCTTTAAAGATATAACTTCTAATCCATTTACGGTAATATGCATTATCACTAAGCCATTCAGCGATTATATATTTAGCTCCAGTTATTGCATCTTCTAAAGTTTTAACTTTATCATTAAGGTAATGACTAGCAATAGTATTAATATCTCCTTTAGTAGGACAAGACATAATAATCTTGGCAAGAGGCTCTAATCCATTATTAATAGCATCAGTTGCTTTTGTCTTTTTCTTCTCTTTATAAGGACGATATAAATCATCTACTTCTACAAGTTTACTACATTTCATAATAGATGTTTTTAATTCATCAGTAAGTAATCCTTTTTCATCTATTAATCTAATAACATCTTCTTTACGTTTTAAAAGATTAACTTGATACTCATAAACATCATTAATAGATTTAATAACTTCTTCATTTAAAGCTCCAGTTGCTTCTTTACGATATCTTGCAATAAAGGGAATAGTATTTCCTTCTTCTAATAGTTTTAAAACAGTCATAACTTGTTTTTTACTAATATTTAAATCTTTACTAATCTCTTCAATAATTACTTCATTCATATAAATCCTCTTTTCTAACAATAATATTTTATTACAAATTAGAGATAGAGAAAAGAAAAAGAGAAATATTTGACGTAAAAAAGAACTAGAATAATTATCTTAGTTCAATTTCGAATGGAGAATTTTTAGTACCATCTCCTCCAGTTATTACTACGTTAGATTTTAGATTTAGAGATGGCTTAATACCCGTTGTTAAAGAAGGAGATACACTGTGTGAGCCACTATAATCATGAATATACCATACAGAAGCATTTAGTGGAGTTAGTGTCCAATAATTTGTATTATTTTCTTCTCTATCAAATTGGCCTGCCATTAATTCCCCATATCTTAGTAATCCTACTTTAGCATCTGTCGTTGTGGCATATTCTAACATATCTTCATCTGTATATTTGGTATATTTATACGAAAAGTTCATAAACATTCTCCCTAAATACCATGTAGTGTTGTCTTCTATCATATTACTATAACTTTCCCCTACATAATTTGTTAAGTATTCTCCATTTAAAAATGTACCTATTGTTGTATCACTTGAATAATTATCACTATGATTACTATCAAAAGAACTTTTTATAAATGCACTAGAATTTTTTAGAGGTTCGGCACTAGTTATCTTTGTCCCAGTTCCATTTTCATGGCTCACTATTCTATATAGATTATTTTCATCATTTCCAAATCTTATATATTCTCCACTATATCTTGTATTTAGTAAAGTGCCACTTATATTACTATCATTATCTCCCTCTAAGCGGTATGGATTGTCTATTGTTCCATTTCCATCTACAATTTTGATATTAGATTTTAGATTTATTGATGGACGGATGCCATACCATGAGAAATATGAAGCATCGAAGCTACTCCCATTTAAATTAATACAATAAACATTATCCAAATTAGATGGCGTTAAAGTCCACCAAGCCTGACTATTATTTAAATAGCCATTACTATATGTAGTTCCAGTATAGCTTGATTGATATTCATACATATTTAAAAGACCTACTGTATCCGTTGCAACTGTTCCTCCATTTGGTCTTGTTATACTTCCTAAATCTGTAGCATCTTCTGTTGCATCCCATACTGCATCTGTTACTATAAATTTTTCAGGTTCTCTTAAATTACCTAAAAAACCATCTACTGTTATATCATTTAACCAATCTTCCATATCACTTTCTTCAAAAGCACTACTATCATCATTGTAAGCAATTGCACTTATACCCCATTGAGTTACTAGCTTAGTTGTATTAGATTCATTATTTATAGACACCGCTCTCCATAACTTTCCACTATACCATACATAATTATTTGGATCTTCTCCTGTAATGAATGTATCTACTCCATCATCATACTGATTTTCTTTTGGTATATTTGCTAGCAACACATCACTTACTTCATCTGCAACACGATCTTTACCATAAACATTTACTTTGACACTAAAAGTTTTATTTCCTCCATCACCTTGAGGATTATATTCTTCCGTTACATACATTCTTAATCTATAGGTATTTGATTCACTGGCACTCATACTTGAAGTATATAAACTCATTTCTCCTGCTGGTCTTCCTGTAAAATTATTAGAACTTGTCTCCTCATTATATAGTTCAGGAACCATTACCTCCTCTTCAGTACCATCTTCTGTTACTCTAGTTAAATATAACTTAACATTATTACCATCAAAAGTATTACCTTCTTGTTCTTTTGCACTGATTTCATAATTAATATTTGTATCTCCTTTTATATTACCTGATACTGTAAATTCAAAATAATCTTCTAATGTTTTCCCTGTTTTATCTGTTGTAGGTAGAGCCTTATCTAGACTTATAACATTTTCAGTCTCTTCATAAGTCATACTTATCGCACCGGTTGTTATTGTATTTACTTTAGATCCTAATCCACTAAAATTAAAGGCTGCGTAACTTACTCCAACTGTTAAAGTTAGCAATAAAACTATTAAAACTCCAATTATAATTATTTCTTTTTTCTCACTCATACTTACATCTCCTCTTATTTTTTTCTCACACTAAAAAGAACAGAATATCTCTATCCTGCTCTTATGTCATAATGAAAGAAAGTAATTATATTACTTAGATACTGGTTAAATACCCCCCCCCAGATAACTATTTGTAAATTTACATATCTCATACTTTTTACCTTCTTTCCATCTTCTCTACCATAATTTTAGCATAGTTAACATCACGTTGTCTAGAAGAGATAAGTAAATACTTCTATTTAATAACCTATTCTTAATATTTCAAAAGTTGCATTATTACTAGTACCATATCTTAAAGCTTCACTACTAGTTTCAAATAATAAGTCAAAGACAAATTTTCTATCTTTACCGATATTAGGTCCTCTATCTAGAACTATACCTATAAATGTGCCAACATTACTGTTTTTTACTCTTACAATCGTACCATAAGGATATTCACTTCCTCCTGATAGAATTCTAATTTGACCATATTCTTTATCATTATAATAAATACTATCTCCTATATAATGTTCTGAAGCTGTATAATCACCTATATCTGCTCCATAACCACTCATTTTACCTGTAAATGTTTCTAATACTTCAGTTATTTGTTGTTGATTATTATCATTAGCAGAATTTTGATTATTATTAACAGGAGAATCTACTTTAACTTCTTCTTTTTTCTCTTCTATAATAGGAGTTTCTTCTTTAGTAATAGTAACTTCTTCTAAAGGTTCTTCTTGACTTTCCATTACACTAACAGGAATTACTTCAGGTGTTTCTTTAGTTAAAGCATTACTATTTACATAAGTTATCTTATTATTTACATCTATATCTTTAACATTTGGCGTTGTTGTGGTGACAAGTAGACAACAAGCCATAAATAAAATAGCATTGATTATATAAATGGTTCTTTTCATCTTAATCCCTCAATGCTATCTTATCATATAGACACTCATTTTACAATGTATTTACAAATATTTCATGTCAACTAATGTTCATAATAATCTTTAATAACATCATAATCACAGTAAGGAAGATATTTATCATCAATAGCCATATAATCATCTCTACCTTTACCTGCAATTAAGATTATATCTTTAGATTTAGCTAGATCTAATGCTTTATATATAGCTTTTTTTCTATCTATTATTCTTTCATAATTAGTATTATTAGAGTCACTAACTAAATCATCAATAATAGTATTAGGATCTTCATTTCTTGGATCATCCATAGTAAATATAACATAATTTGATTTTTCTAAGACTACTTTTCCCATTAAAGGACGTTTTTCTTTTTCTCTACCTCCAGCACTACCTGTTACTGTTATGATTCTTGTTTCCTTTATATTATTTAGAAACGTTAAAATGTTATTTAAAGCATCAGGAGTATGAGCATAGTCTAATATTACAGTATAATCTTTAGTAAAAGGCAATATCTCCATTCTTCCTTCTATTTGCGATAAGTTTGCTACTGTTTTAATAATTTTCTTAAAGTCTCTTCCTTTACATAATAAAGCAAGAATAGCAGCGGATAGATTATCAACATTAAAACTACCTAATAAAGGAGAAGTTACTTGATATACTTTATCTTGATATTTGTAATTAATAATAGTTTTATCTCTTTTTAATTCATAATTTTCTATTTTTAAAGTATCACTATCTTTATACCCATAACTAACAATATGACCTTTAGCATTTTCTTTAAATTTATTAAAGTATTTATCACTACTATTTAATATAGAATATCCTTCATCTTTTACTTGTCTTACTAACTGACATTTACATTCTACATAGTTATCTATAGTCTTATGAATATTTAAATGATCTTCTGTAACATTAGTTACAATACCTATATCATATTTAATATCATCTAAACGATGACGATAAAAAGCTTCACTAGATGCTTCCATACAAATAGTATGACAACCATTATCAAGAAACTCTTTAAAATATTTATATAACCTATCAACATCAGGAGTTGTATTACGCATACTATAGTGTTTATTTTTATATTTTCTACCATTTGTACCAATATAGGCACTGTTTTCTCCTAATAACTGATAAATAAGCTCTGCTACAGTAGTTTTTCCATTAGTACCTGTAATACCTATCATATAAGCTTTTTTATAAGGATAATCATAAAACTTAGAGCATAGATTTCTAAGTTCTATATTAGTATTTGCAACTTTAATAACAGGCACTTCTTTTTCTATCTCATCACGACTAACAATAATGGCACTAGCACCATTTTTAATCGCCTCATCAATAAACTCATGACGATCAGCGGTTACTCCCATTGTACAAACAAAAATATCACCAGGTTCTACTTCTTTAGAATTTATCTTAATACCTTTAATAAGTCTATCATCATCTATATTATATAATTCACTTAGTTTTTTCAAATTAACCACCTACTTCTTTATATTGTATTATACTTTTTTTATTTAGTTAATCTTCTAGGTTAAAACGAAAATCTTCATTACGATAGAACTGTTCTTCACCATATTTTGAATAGGTATTAAAGCTACGATAAAAGACTAATTTATCATCTATTACATATAACTTAATATCACTATCATAATCAGTTATATCTCTAAGTTCTAGAAAACAATTAAAGTCACATTCACTTTCCGTAAAATACATACTTTCTAATTCTTTATTATAATAGTCTTCTAAATTAGCTTTAAGGGTATTAATAATATCATCTTTAGTATAGTTAAATTCATCTAATAAAGCTTCATTAGATACTAATTTATTAGTCTTTAAATCAAAGTTATAAGTTTCAATATCTACTTTTGGATTATTATTATAAATATAGATATAAAATGTTACTAAAGATAGATATTCTTTATTAATACTATAATTATAATAGTAAATATCATCTTCATTATTAAGAGCTTCTTCATATCTAGATTCTAACATGTTATTAACTTCTTTAGCATCACTACTCGTGATATTAATTTCTGCTAGTCGACTTGTTAGATTATTATATTCATCATGTTCTTCTTTTAAGGTTACATAATTATAGTCATCATAACGATAGTCTTTATCATTATTTATAATTATAAAAATAAAGAGAATAATAGTAAGAACAATAATAAAGCCAATAATAATTAGATATTTTTTCATGTTTTCAAATTCCATATTAATAATCCTCTACCCCACTTTCATCTCTTAAAAGGTTTTCTCTATCTATTTGCATTTTAGCAATTTCAAAGATATTAACAGTAATATTTTTAGTATCTATTTCAAATTGATAAGTATAACCTTCATTTGATACAAATCTTCCTTTATAGATATTATCAGTAAAGGTATCGTCACTTGTTTTATAAAGAAGATTTTCATTATTTAGATTTAATGCTTTTAATTCTTTTTGATATGCTTCATTTAAATCATCTAAATTACTATTTGAAAGAAGATCTTTTTTTTCTAATTCCTTTAGTGGTGTTACTAAAGGTGTATTACTAGAAGTTACTTTAAGACCAAGAATTATTAAAACTATAGCAGCAAGAACACCAAAAGCTATAAAGATTCTTTTTTTAGTTAACATTATTATCACCCCTTTTAACTTTTAGCTTCAAAGATCCAGTATTGTTTAGCAGCAGCATTAATTTCACTGATATCAAAAGGTCTATTATTATAGTCTTTATTAATAGCATTATTACTATTTGGATCATTAACAATGATTTTACCATCAGAAGTTATACCACTAAGAACAATAATATGACCACCTCTTGTAAATAACCCTGGTCCTTGAGAACACATAACAGGTTGATTATTTCTTAAAGCATTTATAACGGCATCGGTTGAGTTTCTTCCTACTGCTGTTACACTACCTAAGTTATAGTGTCTAGCAGCGGCAGATGGAAAGCCCCAGCTCATACCACCATTATAGATATAATAAGCTTTTGACCAGTCATCAACTAGTTCTGCAGGAGTAATATTTTCTCCTGTTAAATAGGAAACAACCATAGCTGCAGAAGTAAAACCACATCCTGATGTTGCAACAGTTCTATCTCCTCCTAAAACAACATTAGCATAATCACCTTGGTAATATCTTGGTATACCCATACCTGCTGTTCCATCAGCACTAGCATAATTACCATTACCACTACTAGTGTTATGATTAACATAATGCTCTATTTCTTGATAGTTATTCATAAGATCACTAAAGGTATTAAAGTTATCACTCAATACATAAGGATGATCTTTTATATATTTAAAGGAACTATCAGCAGCATCCCAACAAGTAGCAACATTATAGAAAGCTCCTTCATTATCCTGAGTATGTTCTAATAAATCCATAACTAAGTTAACTGTAGTTGGTAAAAAGAAAATAACTAAAGCAGCAATTATTTTCGTTATGATACTTTTAAGACCATTCTTAGTATCAGGATTTATAACCATCTTACCAAGAGTAATTATTATCATAATTATTAAGATAATAGGTACTGCTATACATATAATAGTAAAAAATTGTTTAATTAACGCTAAAGTACTAGCTAAAGCATAATCTCCACAAGTATTATTTATCATATTATCACTCTTTTTTATTCATATTTATATATTTAGTATATATTATTTTTAGGAAATTTAAAAGACTGTTTATTTTTTAAACAGTCATATTTATTATCTTTCTACTTTTAATCCAACCATTTTATCATTTACAGGAAGATCTTTAGATAGTTTTTCATCTTTAACTAGTTTAGTAGCAAGTGTTTCTTCTTTAACATAATCACTATATAACTCTAGCATTTTATCTATATCTTCATCACCATTATAGTAAACTGTAATGCGATCAGTAATTACAAAGTCTGCTTCTTTTCTTAGACTTTGAATTTTTCTTATTATTTCTCTAGCTAGACCTTCAAGGATTAAATCTTCTGTTAAAGTAGTATCTAAAACAACACTGATATTACCATTACTTGAAGCACAGTATCCTTCTTTATTTTTTAGAGTAGTTGTGATCATATCAGGAGTTATTTTTAATTCTTTACCTAAGAATTCACAAGTATAATAACCTGCATTAATACCATTAACATCATTAATATCAAAAGTACTAACTAATTCTCCAAAAGCTTTAATATTAGAACCAAATTCTTTACCTACAACTCTAAAGTTTGGTTTAACTATATAATCCATATATAGACTCATATCTTCTTCATAAATTACTTGTTTAACATTTAATTCTTCTATAATAATTGATTCTAATTCTCCTATATAACTTTCAAAGGTTTTAGGAATGATAATAAAGTGTAGAGGTTGTCTAACTTTAATAGAAACATCTTCTCTAGCATTACGTCCTAAGCTACAAATATCTCTAACTAAACTCATTCTATTTTCAAGTTCTTTATTAATTAGTTCTTGATTTACTACAGGGAAATCTGCTAGATGAACACTTTTTCCATCTTTCAAATTACGATAAATTTCTTCTGTTACAAATGGTGTAATTGGAGATGACATTTCACATAAAGCAAGTAAAACTTCATATGTAGTTTGGTAAACAGCCTTTTTACTTTCTGTAAGTTCACTATCCCAGAATCTTTTTCTATTACTTCTAATATACCAGTTAGAAAAGTCATCGTTTAAGAAATCAACAATGTAGTGAACAACTTTATTTAAGTCATATTCATCATAGGCTTTAGTAACTAATGCTAAAGTGTTATTAAGACGAGATAGTAACCATTTATCAGTAATATCTCTATCATTTACAGGAACATTATAATCTCTTGGATCTATTTTATCAGCATTGGCATACATTTCAAAGAATGAATAAGCATTTTTTAGAGTTGATAAGTACTTAGAATTAACTTCTTTTAAGCCTTCATTATCAAATTTAATAGGTGTCCATACAGGTGATACGTAAGGTAGATAGAATCTAATAACGTCACTTCCAAATTCATTCATTAAGTCAAATGGTTTAACGATATTACCTTTAGATTTACTCATCTTTTTACCATATTTATCAAGTAATAAATCATTAACTAAGACGTTTTTATATGGACTTTTACCAGTAACAAAAGTAGAGATTAACATTAATGTATAGAACCAGCCTCTAGTTTGATCGATTCCTTCACTAATGAAATCTGCTGGGAATTGATCTTCAAATAGTTCTTTATTTTCAAATGGATAGTGGTACTGTGCAAAAGGCATTGAACCTGAATCAAACCAACAGTCAATTACTTCACTAACACGACTCATTTCTTTTCCACAGACAGGACATTTAATATGTATATCATCAACATATGGGCGGTGTAATTCAATAGTCTCATCAATATCTTCAATGGCTTTTTCCACAAGTTCTTTTCTTGAACCTATCATTTCTTCATGTCCACAACTACATTTCCATAAAGGAAGTGGTGTACCCCAATATCTATTTCTTGATATTGCCCAGTCATTCATATTTAATAACCAGTTACCAAATCTTTTTTCCCCAACAAAAGATGGATACCAGTTAACGGAATTATTATTTTTAACAACTTGATCTTTTATTTTAGTTACCTCTAAATAATATGATGGCTTAGCATAATATAAAAGTGGTGTATCACAACGCCAGCAATGAGGATAGTTATGATTCATTTTAATTTTCTTAAATAATTTACCATTTTCTTTTAAGTATTTAATAACTTCAATATCAGCATCGAAAACGGAACTTCCTTTCCATAATCCTTCAGTATATTTACCATCTTCTCCTACAGGGTTTAAAACAGGTAAGTTATATTTTTTACCAACATTATAGTCATCTTGTCCAAAAGCAGGGGCTAAGTGAACAATACCAGTACCATCTTCCATTGTTACATAGTCATCTACTGTAACAAAGAATGCTTTCTTATCTACTTTTAAACTAGGTATTAGTTGTTCATATTCCATATATTCTAGATTCTTACCACTATATTCTTCTAAGATTTTATAGTCATCTCCTAATACTTTAGAAGCTAGTTTTTTACCTACAATAAAATTATTACCTTGACTTTCTACTAATACATACTCTTCTCTTGGATTAACACATAAAGCTACATTACTAATTAAAGTCCAAGGAGTAGTAGTCCAAACAAGGAAGTATACATCTTCGTCCTTTTTCTTCATAGGAACAATTACAGTATTAGCAGTTACTTCTTTATAACCTTGCGCTACTTCATGAGAAGCAAGACCTGTTCCACATCTAGTACAGTATGGAAGAATCTTATGTCCTTCATAGAATAGTCCTTCATCAAAGAATTTCTTTAAAATCCACCATTCTGTTTCTATATAGTTATTATCATAAGTAACATAAGGATGCTCTAGATCAATAAATTGTCCCATTTCTTTAGTTAAATTAGAGAAAGCTTTTTCATTATCCCAAACACTTTCCCTGCATTTTTCATTAAATTCTTTTATACCATACTCTTCAATATCTTTTTTATTACTAAAACCAAGTTCTTTTTCTACTTGTAATTCTACAGGAAGACCATGAGTATCCCAACCTACTTTACGAAGAACTCTATATCCTTTCATAGTCTTATATTTACAGAAAGTATCTTTTAAGAATTTAGCCATCATATGATGTAGTCCTGGTTTACCATTAGCAGTGGCAGGACCATCATAGAAAACAAAGTTTTCACATCCTTTTCTATTATCTATACATTGTTTTAAGATATCCATTTTCTCCCAATCTTTTAATATTTTCATCTCAACTTCATGAGTCTTACCTTTTTCAAGTTCTTTAAATGCCATAATTTTTCCCTCCCTAAACAAAAAATCTATGAATCACAAGGGAGTATAAAAGGAGTATACTCGGTACCACCTTGGTTCATAGATTTTATCTATCTTGATTATTTAACGGTATTACCCGGCTTTAACTTATCCTTAAAGCACATATGAAAGTGATCCAAAATAAGTTCCTTTATTCTTTTCCACCAACCAAGAACTCTCTATAAAATTTCCTTACTTCCGTCTTTCGCACTTGTTTTTAATAAAACTAAACAAAATATATCACAATTTATATAGTTTATGCAACTATTATTTTATATTTTTTATAATTCACATAAGAGGTTATAACTATTCTTGAGCTCTAATTTTATTAGTATCATAGTCCTCCGGTCTCATAAAATATATAGTTAATTTTATTAACAATAAATAGTAACCATATTGATTTAAAGAATATTCTACATTTGTTTTATTTTCTAATAGTTTTAAAACTAATTTTCTATTAAACGTAGTAGCTCTAGTAAAATCAACAAAATAATCGTCTAATTGACTATTAGTAAAACACATTTTATCATAATATTTATTTGCTCTTACCGTTTTCTTTGCTTCTTCATTAATAATATTTTCATACTGTATTAATGGTGCTATTATTATGTAATCATCACGACTGACATCGCAAGTATTAGATAAAACTATGCCCTTTGTAAAAAGTATATCTTTATCTCCTTTTTCATTGAACAATGTAAATGGTAGTTCCTTTATTATATCTCCCTGCGATAAGTATTCAATTGGTGAAGGCATAAACCATTCTAAACTTTTATAATCAAATTGGGCAATTGCTTTATTGACATTTTCTTTAGTGTATGGAGAAATAGCTGGAAATAATTCTGTCGTAAATTGAATTAATTCTTTAATCATAATAGTCAAATATATTTTCCTTTTCTTCTACACTTATACTTTTTATATATTCAGCTAACTTCTTACTTTCAGTATCTCCAAAAAAAGCCCAGTCTTTAGATAATTCAAATATTTTTTCCTTTTCTGTAATTGATTCTACTTTTAGAGAAAGTTTTTCAAACATATCATTTAAATTATTAAATGTACCATCACTTGAAATATTAAGAGAAACAACTTCTACATAAGGATCAGCTTGTTTATTATAGTCATAATACATATTTTGTGTGTTTATATACATTCTTTTCCCCCCTTTACTTATTATTTAAATCTCTTCATTTCTTCTTCTAATTTGATTGACATTAAATTGAATAATTTTAATAGATCTTCTTTTTTTGTATTATTATTAGAATTTGAATTAAAGGCAAACTTATCATTAAACTCTACAGATACACTTAAAAAATTTTCAATTTCACTTGCATCATTTAAAGATATTAGTGGAAAAATAATTTCTCCTTTATTACAAATATTCTCTATTTTAATTTGTTTTGAATTATTAAAGCTTATATTTCCATAAAACTTATTATCAATAACTTGAGAAAATCTAATTCCTATCTCATCTATTTTATCTAGATCATTTTTTTTCAAAAATTGATTCTTAATTTTTTCAACTGCATTAGTTTCTTTTTCTTCCAAGTTAATAAATATAGCTGAATAAATAATATTTATATTACATTCTTTTAATGTATCATATAATTTTAGTGCTCTTTCTTTTAAATAATTAATACACATTTTAATATCTTTGGAATAATTATTATCAAAATTAGTTTTTAATTGGGCATTAATCATTGAAATTTCTATATTACTATGATTAGAACTAGAAACAGCTGTTAATCTAGGAATAGTAGGATCAATGTTAGCAGGTACACCTATTATATTAAACTCAAAAAAATAGTCTTTTAAATTATTATTAAATGTATCTACAAAGTTTTTTGGATTTGGTTGTTTTTGAAACCAAAAAGTTATAGTAGAGTTCTTTATTTCCATTTTATCACCTCTTCGTTTATATTATACACTATAAGTGTAAAATATTCCAAGCAAGAACAAAAGAAATTGTTAAAACAAAAAGTGTTAGATTATTATGAATTTCATTAATGGAAATATCATAAATCTAACACATTTATTATAGAAATTTAAAAAATATTTTCTTAGAATTAATTACTTTTTAATTAATAAAGCTCCTGTAGCATTATCTTTACCAGGAATAGGATAATTTATTAAATGTTGTGGTAAATTAATTTGTGGAATTTCCTGTTCTTTATTAACTGCTTCATCAATTAATCTATTTAAAATATATTCTTTTCTAGTAGTATTAGCAATTAATTTAATTCTATCATCGGATAAACAATCAGTTACACCATCAGTAAGTAATAGTAATTTATCATAAGAATTATTATCTATAACTTTAGTTCTTAGTTCTACATCAGTAATACCTAAACCTTGGAAGATTTGATTGTTATGTTTATAGAATCTAATATCATCTTTAGTAGTTAATAAATAGTTTTGTTTATACCAATAGTATGCTAAAGAATCATCTTCTGTAATTTGTTCAAGATTAGAATCTTTTAGTAAATAACATCTAGAATCCCCTATATTACCAATTAAAGTTTTTTTATTAGTAACAATAGCACAACTTAAAGTCGTACCCATTTCCATTTTTGTTTCTTTAATTTTAGTTTGTAAGGTTAAGTTAATAGAAGTTACTACTTTATTAAGGCTTTTTTCTAAATAATTCATATTTTTTAAATCTTTTAAACTAAGAGATTTAAACCAAGTAGCTAATTGATCTATAGTAAATGATGAAGCAATCTCACCATTATTATAACCACCCATACCATCTGCTACTGCTAATAATTTAATAGAAGCATCTAAAGGATGAGAAATAGCTATAACACTATCTTCATTATTAGATCTAATTCTTCCTCTATCAGTAAGAGTATACATCTCTATATTTTGCATTTTAGGTGTTATTTTTAAGTTTTTACTGATAACTCTAGGTTCATATATTTTATCAATAAGTTCTTCTTTACTATAATTTTTAGAATCAAGAAAAATATTTGCTTTTGTTTTAAACATAGAAACTACACTACCATTTTTCATAATGCCTAGTTTCTTATCAATAAAAGTCTTACTAGCAATAGTACCATCTTCATTAAAAGTATAGTAGTCATATTTATCTAAATTATCTTTACTGTATTTAAAAAGGCCATTATTACTTAAAACATAACTACTCTTTTTGGTTTTTAATAATAAGATAGTTTTAAAGCTATCAGCATAGGAATAAAAAACATTTTTACTAAAGTTAAAAGGCTCTTCATAACTATCACTTGAAGCATAAGAACTAGCTAAAAAGACATTTTTATTAAATTTTAAGACATTAAATATAGGTATATTAGAAAAGAAGTCATGATTTTCTTTACTAAAACTAATTTCTCCACGATCTTTATTATAAGATTTTAATAATTCACTGGCTAAAAAAGGCAAAGCTCTTTTATCAATATTTTTGATTAATTGTTTATTTTGGCAATAACTATCAATATAGGCTTCTATTAATCTATAAGCATTTTCAATATTTAAGCCTTCCATATTAACAATTCTTAAATAAACTCCTAAATAATTATTCATAAATTTAACCCCCTCTTTAATTTGGCTACATTATACCATAAAATAAAGAAAAAAGCAAATCAATCAGGATATGCTTTATCTTTATCTTTAGAATATCTTTTGGAGGTATTAATAAAAAACTAAGGCTTTTATCATAAAAGTTCAAATAGTTCGAACAGATTCGTCACTGGTGCCTTAAAAGAAGTTATCTCGAACCAAGACATATTAACAGTTTGCGTTTTTTTAACTTTTTCGTTATTTTATTCTAATTTTTAGTAAGCCAATCTTTAATATCTATTATTTGAATACCCTCATATGTATACATATCATGATGTGTTCTAGCAATTAATATTTTAGGATATGCATCTTTTATTTTTAATAATGGCTCAACTTCTCTTCTAAATGTTTTATTTTCAAAATCATCTCCAATATCACTTGATACTTGAATATAAATTTTTTCATTTCTTTTTGTAGCTACAAAATCTATTTCTTTTTTATACAAAGTTCCAACATAAACCTCATATCCTCTTCTAAGCAGTTCTATTGCTATTATATTTTCATACACTCTTCCATAATTAATATTTTTTGTTCCCAATTTAGCAAACTTAAAAGATTGATCTACCAAATAATATTTATCTTGAGATAATAGATACCTTTTACCCTGAATATCATATCTTCTAATTTTATAAAATAAAAAGGCATTACATAAATATTTTATATATAAACTAACTGTTTTGTGATTGATTTTATCTTTGTTATTTGTTAAAGAATTAGATATATTTCTAATTGATGTTAAATTTGATATATTATCCATTAAAAAATCGTTAATCATATCTAATAAATGCTCTTTTTTTATTTTATATTTATTACAAATATCTCTTTTTATAAGGGTATTATAAATATCATTTACATAATTATATTTTTCATCGTTTTCTTTGTATAGATAAGAGCCTGATAATCCACCTTCATAAACATAACTATCAAATGCTTTTTCATTGTTTTCTTTATTATAATATTCTAAATATTCTTTATATGAAAATGGATAAACTTTTATCTCAAATGTTCTTCCAGTAAAAAGTGTAGCCAAATCACTACTCATTAAAAAAGCATTAGAACCAGTAATATAAATATCGTATTTTTCTTCAGCATGAAAATTATTAATTGCTTTTTCAAAACCATCACACATTTGAACCTCATCTATTAATAAATAATTTTGTTTATCATCTTTATAATTTTCCTCAACATATTCTATTAATTTATGATATTCATTGATATTCTCATACTTAGTTAAATTGTAATTAATATGTATTATATTATAATCTTTGGCACTTTTGATAATATATTTTTTAAATTCTTCTAAAAGTTTTGATTTACCAGCACGACGAACACCTGTTATAACTTTTATATCTGGTGTATTCATTGTATTTATTAATTTTTCTAAATAATCAGTTCTCTTTATTAGCTTCATAATTATTCCTCCAATAACATTATATCACACCATTTCCCAAAAATGTTTTTTTTTTGATTTTGGGAAATAGAAAAAGCAAATTTTTTTAGTACAAAATTTTCAAGACAAAATCTCTAACTCCCTATGTATTTTGACAAAATGTCAAAATACATAAATAAAATGTAGAACCGTTTAATTCTACATCTTAAAATATATAATAAAGCTCAAAAGTTCGAGCAAATTCTTCTCTGGTGGAGATGAGGAGAATCGAACTCCTGTCCAAAAATAAAGCTACATAAACTTCTACAAGTTTAGATGATTAAATAGTTTTAGACTATTTTCTAGTAACCATCAACTAATAAAATAGCCCTAGTCTAAAAAATTCCATCATAGTCTAGACAAACTATAACTATATCCTGCTAAAATAAACCATCTTAACTTAACACAGGAAATTAAGAGAAGACAGTGCATTTACCTTTACTAGGCGAAAGCTAACTCTGTATTTTTATTAAATAAGTTAGCAAATGCTGTTTTAATACTGTTTCCAGTTATATTTAATTTAGTTTGTAACGTAAACAACTCGACTTGCCATTTATGCTCTATTATTCCTGTCGAAACCAAAGCATCCCCATGTGCTTATATTTTATCAAAAAAAAAGAGAAATTGCAATTGAATCTTTTTTATGCAACTTCTATTTCTTTACTAAGATAACTCCTGTAGCATTATCTTCACCTGGTAGAGGATATTTTCTAATAGATAAAGGAATAGCAAGTTTAGGTCTTTCTTGTTCTTTATTTACCGCTTCATCGATAATATTTTTTAGAATATCTTCTTTTTTACTAGTATTTGCAATTACTTTTATCTTATCATCTGATAAACAATCAGTTACACCATCTGTTAATAAGAGTAATTTATCATAAGTATAATTACCTATTACTTTAACTACAGGATCTAAATTATCCATCCCTAAGTATTTAGTAATCTTATTATTATATTTATAATAACGTATTTCATCTTTTGAAAATATATTCATTTTATAATATCTATAAGCTTCGGAATCATCTTCAGTTAATTGTTTCATCTCTTTATCTTTTAAAGAATAACATCTTGAATCACCAACATTTACAATAATGGTTTTTTCATCTAATATTAAAGCACAAGTTAAAGTAGAGCCCATTTTTCCTTTAGAAAATCCTAGATTTATAATTTTTTCATTTATTTCTAGAACTATAGCCTTTAATTTATTAGCTAAGTAACTAGAGTATTTTATATTAGAATCTAAATTTAAAAACCATTCTTTTAATTCATTAATAGCTAATTCAGAAGCAAGTTTACCATTGTTATATCCTCCTATACCATCTGCTACAGCTAGAAGTTTAATATTAGGATAAGTTGGATGTGATAGTGCTATAGTACTATCTTCATTAGTAGCCATTCTTTTTCCTACATTTGTTTTTGTCTCTAAATAACAATTAGTTTTATCATATAAAATAGGTTGATAGATAAAATTAATAAGTTCTTCAATATCATGACATTTAATAGGAAAGTTAATAACATTGATTTCACTCTCATTAACTTTATTAATTCGATATGTTCTTTTTAAATTAAGACTAGGAATAGTCTCTAACATTAAACCTAATTTCTTATTAACATGAATATTCTTATAAAGCCCTTCATTATTATATTCATAATAAGTATAAATATCTTTAGTTGTTTTTTCTTCTTCAAAGATAGCATTAGGTCCTAAAATATAATTATAGTTATTACCAACTAAGAAGAGAGTCTTAATATTTTTCTCATTAATATTATAAAACTCATTATAGTTTAATTTAAGAGCATTACGATAGGTTTTTAAGTTATTAGTGAGAAATAAAAAAGGCTCACTACCTTTATAAATAATATTATTCTTATAATCACAGTATAATTGTTCCATATTTATAGAATTATAAATATAATCAACGAATTGTTCTAGTGTTTTTTTATTAATTTGATCTTTAGTATCACTTAATAATTTATTAACTATATTTATAATAATATTTTTATACTCTTGCGGTATATCTTCTTTCATAGTCCTCCTCCTTTTTTAGGGGCTTTTTCAATATACCATGAAAAAACCAAATAGGCAAATGAATTTTACTTATTTGGTCATATTTTTACTCATTACACTGTCAACTGCAATACTATCTTTAAACATATCTTCATTAACAGCTTTTAAAGAGTCTTGTAAAGATGCTAGTTGAGCATTTTTTAAAGCATTATTTCTTTCCATTTCTTGTCTTTGTTGTTCTAATAATAAAGCTTTATTTGCTTTAGCAATATCATGATTAATTTGCATATCAGCTATTTTATTTTTCAGATCATTACCTTTCGCTTTAAATCTTGTTAAGATTTTACTACTAACAACACCTATAAAAGATTTTTTGGTAACTTTATTTAGATTATTATCATTAGGAATAATTCCACTATATTGATAATTATTTGTTTTATTAATAAAGTCTTGTTCTTTTTTAATATTAGCGACAGTATTATCTATTTTAGCTTTGGCTATTTTAACTGAAGTTGCAGCAGAAGCTATTTTTAGGTCTAAAGTAGTATTTTTTCTAATAATATCTAGGCCTTTATTTTTTATATTAGCAAGGCCACTTTTAGCTTTAGTTACATTACCAAAGATTTTTTCTTTAGCATCTTCGATAAATTCTTCTCTTTTTTCTCTTCTAACAGCTGCTTGAAAATCATGTTTTTTCTTTCTAGTAGCTTTCTTTCTAAGAATATCTTCTTTTTTTAGATTAAAAGTATCTATAGCTTTATCATAATTAGCGATGATAACATCAGTTTTAAAATCAAGATAAGAGTCTTTAATTCTTGTTGGAATATTTAAGATTTTATTTTTAGAATAGTTTATTTCAGAACGAACATAATTAGTTAAGCTTTCTTTTAAAAGAAGAGCACTAATATAGGCATCAGTTCTATTAGAAACAACTATTTTTTTCTCTTCACTCATATATTACACCACCTACTATTAGGAAAACATCGCTTGAATTACTTCAGTAAGCTTAGTTCTTTCGTTATCATCTAAATCAACTAAAGTGTCTTCATTATTAGGATTTTTAACTATTTTAGAAGCGAAAATATCACTTGTATCATTACCATTATCAATAGCATAAATAGCATAGTCATTATTATCGATAGTAGCAATACGTAGAAGTTCTGCTTCTTTACTTGTTCCATCTACTTCTATTTTAAATTTATCTCCTATATCCACCTTTATCACTCCTTTTTATTATATATAAAAATAATAACACATTTTAAGGCGAGAGACAATAAGATTATTTACAAATTGTTGGTTTTAAATAAGTAAGAGTTTTAGCAGAGTCAACCATATTACTTCCACTATCACATTCTGTTTTTTTAATATAACTTAATTTTCCTCGATTTAATCTTAGTAGTAATTCATCTTTACTAAAGATTTCTCCTGTTGTTATACTATTGTAACTAGTAATAGTAATAATAGAATCATTACAAAAATGTGAGTTATCAGGAGTAATTCTAATTCCATAAATACATCTACTAGTATCCCGGAACTTAAACACTTTCAGAAACGAGAAAACACTCAAACCATTGTAAAATGGTTATTTTTTTGTCAATTTTTACATTTTTATATTGCGTACATTCTACGTACATTGTATAATGAAGGTATAAGGGTGAGATAATATGAGG
>CASDWO010000050.1 GCA_949284575.1 uncultured bacterium | reverse complement strand
TGATAAGGAGGCATTAAAAATTGTGGATGAGTTAGAAAGACTAGGGCTTGATGATGATTTTGGAGTAGTCTATGATAATGAGGCTATGCAGAAAAGAATGATTAATACTGCCCGTAATTGGGGTTATGATGATGGTAAAGTAGATGGTAAATTTGAAGGGAAAAAGGAAGAAAAAATTGCTATTGCTAAAAATCTTCTTAATATGGGTATATCAATAGATGATATAGTTAAAGCGACAGGTTTAAGTGTAGAAGAGTTAGAAGAACTAGAGAAAGAAGTTTAAACACTTCTTTCTTTGTATATAAGGAAAGTGCGGTTTTTTATGAAAAAAGCGAAAATATGTATTGACGAACATATATTTTATATGGTAAGCTTAAATTACAAAGGGAGGTTTGATATATGAAAATATATAAAGCATATAAATTTAGGTGTGACTTAGTAGGTTGCATAATTTAGCAAGTGGGAATCCTGTCTAGTAAGGTGAACCCACACCACTAGTAACAAGTCTTGGAGCAAAAGCTGGTAAAAGTTAGTTTAAGCGTAGACTTAGATATTAGGGTTAGCGTTGAGTTTCGAAATATATGCATACAATCAGAGTGCATATGTAGTCTAAATTACAGAATGCAATTATTTGAATGATTAAGGTTACACTATAAATTAGTTAATGTAGTTTAGATAATGTTTTAGATGAAAAAATAAACAAATTATTGAGTACGGTAGTGACTTATCGGAATTTAAGCCTATGGAGAATCTGTTAAAATATAAATAGAAAAGAAGTGATAAAGATGGATTTTAAGTTTAATGATGATTCTATATATATTATTCCTAATAGTTTAAAATTGAAACTATTAGATAACTTATCTAAAGAAAATAAGATTTATAATATTACTTTTATAAGTCTAGATGAGTTAGAAAAACATTATTTTTTTGATATAAAAGAAGATGCTTTGTTATATCTATTAGACAAAACTAATGAGAATATAAATGTCTTAAAACTAATGTTAAAAAATCTATATAAAATAGATTTAACAAAAGACTATAAAGAGTCTAAATTAAATAATCTTAAAAATTTATATTTAGACTTAAAAAATAATGATTATTTAATTTTTGATAAAGGATATAGAGAATATTTATTAACTAAAAATATTTATATACTAGGTTATAGTATGTTAGAACCATATCAAAAAGAAATGTTAGATAGTATTAATACCAATTATTTAGATATTACTAGTAATCTATCTATAGATACAGTCTATAAATATCACTCTATGAAAGATGAGATAATTAGTACAGCATTAAAAATAAGAGAGCTTAATGGTAAAGGTATTAGTTATAATAAAATATTTTTAGCAGGAATAGATAATAGTTATAACTATTTACTTAAAACTATTTTTAAGAT
This sequence comes from uncultured bacterium, assembly GCA_949284575.1. GTDB lineage: Bacteria > Bacillota_I > Bacilli_A > RF39 > UBA660 > Onthousia. Next base: position 9,513 of record CASDWO010000050.1, on the reverse strand, counting down.
GTTTGATATACCAATATACCTTAAATCTACTAATAGAGTTACTTCTTTAATAAGTGTTAAAGATTATTTAAAAGATAAAGATATTAATCATATTAAAGATATTAATATAAAGTCTAAAATAATGAAAATAGAAAGTGATTTAAGTTATGCTAAAAATAGTAAGTACTATGATATCTTATTAAAAGATAGATTAGAAAATACGAGCCTAGATAGTATAGAATTAGTAGAGTCTGTTAAAATTTTAAATGAAGCGATAGAAGTTCCTTATTTAGTAAGCGATGATGAATATTTATTTATATTAGGATTTAATCAAAATCATTTACCTAAAATCTATAAAGATGAAGATTATTTAAGTGATAACTTAAAAAAAACATGTAATTTAAATACCTCTACTATCAAAAATAAGCTAAGTAAAGATTCCTTAGTTAAAGTCTTGGGGACTATTAAAAATCTTACTATATCATATAAATTAACATCATTGACTGGGGAATATGCTAAGTCTAGTTTATTAAATGAGCTTAATTTAAAAGAAGTAGATAGTCTTAATTATAGTTATAACTATAGTAAAGAGTTTAATAATTATAGAGCGAGTAGTGTTTTAGATACTTATTATAAATACCATGAGGAAGATAAAGATTTTACCTTTTTAACTACTAATATAGACACTAGTAAATATACTAGTTTTGATCATAAATTTAAAGGTATTGATAGACCTATTACTCCTTACAGTCTATCATATTCTAATCTTGATGACCTTGCTAAATGTCCTTTTAAATACTATTTGAAACATATCTTAAAACTAGATAGTTTTGATGAGAATTTTAATACTAAAATAGGTAATATCTTTCATAGTGTTTTAAAAGATAGTTATAGTGATAACTTTTCTTTTGATATATCTCTTAATAAAGCTTTAAAAGATAATCCGTTAGATAAGAGAGAAAATGTTTTGTTTAAAAGATTAGAAACTGAATTACAAGAAATAGTTAATTATAATAAGCAAGTTGAAAAAAGAAGTTTTCTAACTGAGTTTTATGGAGAAAAAAGGTTAGAAATACCATTAAGTGAGCATGCTACTTTAAAAGGTTTTATTGATAAGATATTATTTAAAACATTCCATGATAAGACTTATTATGCTGTTTTTGATTATAAGACAGGAAGTGCAACCTTAAATTTAGATTATTTAGAAGAAGGTTTATATTTACAATTACCTTTATATATTTACTTAATAAATAAAAGTAATCTATTTGATAATCCTTCTTTTGTAGGTTTCTTTTATCAGTACTTATTACAAAGTTATAAAGATAAAGATGAACAGATTAAAAATCTAAAACTAGTAGGATATACAACTGATGATAAGATAATACTTTCTTATTTAGATGAAGATTATGAAACAGATTCTTTTGTTAAGGGATTAAGTGTAAAAAAAGATGGAGAACTATCTAGTAGAAGTAAAACTTTATCAGATAGTGATTTAGAAGATATAATGAACTCTATTGATAAAGCCTTAGAAAAATCTCTTAACATAATAGATAATAATGATTTTCAAATTGCTCCTAAAATAATTAACAATAAAAATATTTCTTGTGAGTTTTGTCCGTTTAAAGAAGTATGCTTTGTAAGTGCAAGTGATTATATCTATCTAGAGAAGAAAGAAGGTGAATCTAATGCCTAAATTTACAGAAGAACAACAACTTGCTATCGATATGGAAGGAACAAATATCTTAGTAAGTGCAGGAGCGGGTTCTGGTAAGACTGCTGTTTTAACAGAAAGGGTTTTAAGAAAATTAAAAGAAGGTGCTCATATTAATGAACTCTTAATCTTAACCTTTACTAATAAAGCTGCACTTGAAATGAAAGAACGTGTTAGAAAAAAACTTAAAGAAAATGAACTAATAGATGAATTAGATTTACTTGATAGTAGTTATATTACTACCTTTGATGCTTATTCGCTTGCCTTAGTTAAAAAATATGCTGATACTATTCACTTATCAAGTAATATAACAATCGCTGAGTCTAGTATTTTAGATCTTGCTAAAAAAGAAATATTAGATGAGATATTTTTAGATTATTATGATAAATGTCCTAATGACTTTCTTAATCTAATTACTAAATTTTGTTTTAAAGATGATAAAACTATTAAGAAAAGAATATTAGAACTTGATAGTACCCTAGATTTAAAACTAAATAAGGCTGAGTTTATTGATACTTATATCGCTAAATATTATAGTGATGAAGTAATAGATAAATATATTAAAGAATATTTAAGCCTTTTAAGTAAGAAAAAAGAAAACATAATAGATCTTTATGAAGAAGTTAGAAGCCTAACATCAAGCAAGTATTTAGAACAACTAGAAGAGATGTTTTTACCTTTTGTGAATGCAAGTAGTTATGAAGAATTAAGAAGAACAATCTTTACATCTTTGCCTAGGGCAAGAACAGGGGTAGATAGTGATTCTAAAGAATTAAGAGAAAACTTAACAACATTACTAAAAGAGTTTAAAGACTTAGTTATATATGAAAGTGTAGATAATATTAAATCTAGTATTGTTAAGACTAAAGAATATATCTCTATAATACTAGAACTAGTTAAAGAACTAGATAAAAGATTTACTTTATATAAGAAAGAGAATAACTACTATACCTTTATGGATATAGAAAAACTTGCTATTAGTTTAGTTCGTGATAATTTAGAAATTAGAGAAGAAGTAGGTAACTCTTTTAAAGAAATACTAATAGATGAATATCAAGATACTAATGATATTCAAGAGACTTTTATTAGTTATATCGCTCATGATAATGTTTATATGGTAGGAGATATTAAACAGTCAATTTATCGCTTTCGTAATGCTAATCCTTCTATTTTTAAAGATAAATATGATAATTATAAAAAAAATATTGGTGGTAGAGTAATAGATCTTGCTAAAAACTTTAGAAGTAGAAGAGAAGTCTTAGATGATATAAATCTTTTCTTTTCTCATATCATGGATGATTATTTAGGCGAAGCAGACTATAATAATGGTCATGCGCTTGATTTTGGTAATATGACATATGAAAACAGTGCTAAAACAACTAATAATAACTACTTAGATATTTATACTTATGATGCTAAAGATAAAGAGTATAGTAAATTAGAAAAAGAAGCTTTTATTATTGCAAATGATATTAAAGAAAAAATTAATAGTAAATACTTAGTCTATGATAAAGATGAAGATTATTTAAGAGAAATAGAGTATCGAGACTTTGTTATATTATTAGATAGAGCGACTGATTTTACCACTTATAAACAAGTATTTGAATATTTAGGACTACCTATTACTTTATATGAAGATGAAAAGACTAGTGGTAGTACTGATTTATATCTTTTAAAAAACTTCTTTATTATGGCTAAATCTATTATTACTAATAATTATGATAGCAAGTTTTGCCTTGCCTTTACCTCAATTTCTCGTAGTTTTCTTTTCTCTTATACCGATGATGAAATTTATCAGGCTTTAGTTAATAACACTTATAAAGATACTAGTGTCTTTAAATTATTTAAGGAAGTCTTAGAAAATATAGATGAATTAACTCCAGTAGTTTATTTAGAAAAACTATTAGAAAAGTTAAATTATATAGATAAACTTACTTTAATAGGTAATGTAGAGATTAACTCTAGTAGAATGGAATACTTTTATAATCTAATTACAAACTTAGAAAATAGTAATTTTACTATTCTTGATGTTAGTGATTATTTAGAGAAAATTAATAATGAGAAATTAGAGATTAAACTTGCTATTAGTAAAGAAGATAGTAATAGTGTTAAGATTATGACTATTCATAAATCTAAAGGGCTAGAATATCCTATCTGTTATTTTGCAGGTTTCTATAAAGACTTTAATAAAGATGAATATAAAAGTAATGTCTTATTTGATGATACTTATGGCATAATTATAGATGAAGTTGATACTAATAATAAACTAATTACTAAAACTCTTTCACTAGAGAAATTAAAACAAAAAGATATTAGCGAGAAAATTAGACTTTTATATGTAGCATTAACAAGGGCAAGAGAAAAAATGATAATAGTTATGCCTAATATAGATAATGATCAAGAATTAGGAGAAGTTGTTAGTGATTATGATAGATTAAATTATACTAACTTTGCTAAAATGGTTATTAGTGTAGCATCTTTATTTAAAGATAAAACTAAAGAAATAAAAGAAATAAAAGACTTATCTAAAGCTTACTTAGAAGTTAAAAAAGTTACTTCTAAAATAGATAATAATGTAAAAGAATTAGAGATAATTCCTTCTATTTATGATAAAACTATTAAAGAAAAAGAAGTCTATCATAAAGAAAATAATAACAAGAAAAATCCTGATGAGTTAAAGCTATTAGAATTAGGAAGAACTGTTCATACCTTATTTGAACGTATTGATTTTATAAATAATAAATTACCATTTATAGAAAATAATTATTATAAAGATAAATTAGAAGCTTTTCTTAATAGTGATTTTCTAAAACAATATAAAGATTATAAAAAATATCAAGAATATGAATTTATATATAAAAATAAGAATAAATTCTCTCATGGTAAAATAGACTTATTATTAGTAGGGGATAATGATGCTATTATTATTGATTATAAATTAAAAAATACTAAAGATGATGCTTATATTAATCAGTTAACAGGTTATAAAGAGGTAATTAGTTTGAAATTAAATCTAAAAGTAAGTTGCTATTTATATTCAATAATCGAAGAAATATTTGTAAAGATTTGTTGAATTTAAAAGAAAAATTTGACAAATTGCCTTATTTGTAGTATAATACAAACAACTTCAAGATATGGGGTTAAAATAAGGGGGTTATAAATATGGAGAGATCATTTATATTTGAATACTTAGATGAAAATGATTTTAGAAAAAGAGAACGTTCTTTAAGAAAGTATAATATGTTAGCATATAAAAGATTAACATTTGAATATTATCCTGAATTAAGACGTGGACATTTTCTAGGAGAAAAGGTTAGTGAGGATAAAAACGCTAAAACAATTAATTATGAATTAAAATTACCTACTGATGAACTATTCGCTAAAGTTCATGGAGAAATAAGAGTTCACTATACAGTTTATCCTGATAAGAAAGTTATTTTATTAACTAATATTACACCTGAAGGTATTTTAAATGAAGGTCATATGGCTGAGTTATCTACTTATAAAGGTGTTATGATTTCTAAAACACATCCTGAAAAAGATATGTTTAAAATTAATCTTCTAAATATGTTAAATAAATAATCACAAAAAAATGTGGTTATTTTTCTTTGAAAAAAATAATATTTTGATATGATAATAGTGTAAGGTGAGAATAGGAGTAAAAATATGGGTAATTCAATAAAGAATGTTTCACAAGGATCAACAAGAATTTCTAATAAGAATGAAATTAATATTAAAGAAGCGAAAGCAACAGAGTTTAAAAGAGATTCTAAGAATAGTAAGATTGATTTAACTTTATCTACTAATGTTAATAATGTAGAAGTAGAGAAGGTTAATTTTGTAGATGATTTTCTTGATTTTGTTGGTAGTGATAAATTAAGTAAAGATACTGGTTTATCTTGTTTTACAACGAATGGCTTTGATTTTATTGAAAAAAGTGATATAAAAGATGTTGAAAAAAGAGGACCAAATGGAGAGAATATTTTAGTTACTTTAAAAAATGGTGATTCCTACTTTTTTATAGAAGACAATGGGATGATGGAGTTATCTAGGGTTACTGATAAAAATGGTTCTACTATGTCTTTTCCTGATGGTTTTTCTAAGTTTAGTGTGATGTTTAGAAGTTATAGTTTAGGTGGTGATGCTTCACCCATTGAATCTATGAATATTGTAAATGATAGTTTTTATGTAGAATCTTTAGGAACTGAATATATATTTGATACAAATACTGGTAAAATAACTTCAGTTTATACAGGTGATGAACATTTCACTGCAGCTGATATTAATAATTATATGGAAGACTTTTGTAATAAATTAGCAACTTACTGTAATGAAGGAGAGGAGTTTGCTAAATATCTTATGGATAGATATAACTTAACAACAGATAATTTAACTTATATTAAAGCTAATAGAGGACAACTAATTCTTAATTTTAATGGAGTTAGTGTTAGTACAATAACATCAGGTTCAATTACTAGTTATACGATTTCTGACAGTTCAGGTTTTGATGTTATTCCAGTTCCTGAAGGCGAAAATCTTACTCTTTAAACAATTTCTTTAATAATTATTGCAAAAAATCTTGCACAACCTTAAAATTTATGCTACTATTAAATAGCAGTAGCAATTATGGACCCTTAGCTCAGTTGGTTAGAGCATCCGGCTCATAACCGGACGGTCGATGGTTCGAGTCCATCAGGGTCCACCACTTATTATGCGGGTATGGCGGAATTGGCAGACGCGCTAGACTTAGGATCTAGTGTCTTAGACGTGCAGGTTCAACTCCTGTTACCCGCACCATAAGAGTTTAATCTGAACCTTAGGTGTTTGGATAATTTATAAATAGAACTTGTTAAAAGTTCTTTTTTATGATATTATGAATATGTAAAGAAGATTTACATAAAATAAAAAGGGAACATTCAGTTTTTCCGAGTTGAATGTCTACCCAAATTACATTTGTTTAGACACTTATTCTAGCAAATGAGTGTCATTTTTTTATTACTACTATCATAATGATAAGGAGAAATAAAATGATAGCAAGAAGCCTTAAAACTTTCAAAACAAAAGTTTTAGTTTTCATAGTTATCAAACCTCCTCTCTATAAAGATTAGAGGTAGACACTCAACAACTGATATTCCCTATAAAAAGTATACTATTAAATATACTTAAAAACAATCGAACAACTATATATTTAACAAAAATATTTTATAGCAAAATGGTTATATAAATGACAAAATTTTGTTAAAAAATATTCACTATTGTAAGACCGTATGATATATTGTTACTGTACTGAGATGAGAGAGTTGACTTAATCTTTGAATCAGTATCTAACTATTTAAGGCACCAAATTGGAGAATTTGTTCAAACTTTTTCGAGCTTAATTATGTACTTCAGTCTAAAATATGACTGATTTTAATTTTATAAAAAGAAGGGATTAAATGAATGTAGATTTAAAATACAATAAATGCTTAGATGAATTTACTTATGATTTAAGTTTAGAGATGAGATTACAAAATTATATTAATAATCATTTTTATCCAGCCTATATAATTGCTAAATTAGCTCCTATCTATTTAGTAGGTGGATCTATTAGGTCTTTAATATATGCCAAAAAGCCTAAAGACATGGATTTTGTTGTTTTAGGAAAAGAGCAATTAGACTGGGTATTAAAGGTATTCAAAGCCTGTAATATTGATTTTAAACTTAATAGATTTGGTGGGTATAAATTTATTTATGATAATGCCGAGGTTGATTTATGGTTAGCAGAAGATTTATTTTCATCAATGCAGTACAATGTTGATGGCCTATATTTTGATTTAAGAACAAATTCATTATTGTCACTAACATTCGATGATTTTAATAAAAATGGATTAAAGCTGATTAATTTAGAAAATAATATCGAAAATGGAAGAGAGAAAAAATTAATTAAATTTGAAAAACAATATTTAAATAATAATATAAATAAAATATAGATATATAGGTTGTAGATTATTACGATACTCGTCACATTTGATATAATTAAATCCTTATAATTTAAGGGGTTTATTTTGTTTGAAAATCTATAAATTTGTGCTACAATATACTTACTTGGAGGTTTTACTATGATCAGTAAAAATGATTTAGAATTTATAAAGAAGATTATGAAAATCTCCAAAAAAATTACATTATGTAGATATGAGATATTTAAATTAAAATATTAAATGATAAAGGTTATGTTATTACTTGAATGCTTAAAAACATAGTGAATTTTACATGGCAAAAGATATAGAAGAAAAAATGTAAAAAAGTTTACCTAGAAAGATTATAATTAGAAAACTATGAATTAATGCTAATTTGGATATATATTTATTTAAGAGTATGTTATAATAAAGAAGACAATTAATTTCAGGGAGGTTTATTATGTTTGAAGAATTAATTAAAAAAGATGATGGAATTACAATTGATTTAAAATATGATAATAAAAAATATGATATTGAATATGTTAAAAGTAAGAATATGATTATCTTAAGAAGATTAATAGATAACAAAATATTAGAAATATTCAGTGATAAGATAGGATTCATTGTTCAATGTGATCTAAAAGAACAGACTAATTTTTTAATAACTGATTATCACGAAAAGGATAAAAATGGAAATACATTGCTTAAATTTAAACACTATACTGATAGAAGTTATTTAGATTCATTACTACTAGAAAAATCATTTGATTGTGACTCTGCAGCACTTTCTTTAAGTAGAATAACAGATAGTTCTTATTTAGTAGAGCAATCAGGCTATTCTGGTTGTATATATAATTTAAATCAAAAATCAAAAAGATATAAACGAATATATAATGATCAAAAAGTTAATGCCTTTTTTAAGGATAATACCATATTAGTTTCTGAAGAAATATCTTCTTTTGTTAGACATGATGTAAATGACACTTTAACCTATGGAATTAATCCTGAAACATTTGAAATAACCACACCTATTTGGAGTGAATTACAGCAAAGATATATTAATGTATACACTGAGGAACAAGCAAATAAATTGAAAAATATTAAAGGATCATTCTTAAATTTAGATGAAATAACTATCTATTTTGAGGTAAAAAGATATTTAAATGAAATAGCAAAACAATTTGATAGACCAAAGAGTGTATATATGGATACTATGGACTCTAAGGTAAATGAAGAATTTGTGAAAAAATTTGTAAAAAAATAGAAAAAATATGAAAAAATCTAAAAAGTAACAATAAAATTATGGTACTTTTTAGATTTTTTGTTTAAATATATTTAATGATTGATTCTTATTTCAGTATAGGTAACTATGATAACGGCACCATAAGAGTTTAATCTAAACTATTAGGTTTTTGTTTTATAGAGAAGAACTTGTCAAAGGTTCTTTGTTCTGTTACAATTAACTTAGGAGAAATAAAATGATAGCAATGAGATTAAGAATTTTTATGATAAAAGTTCTTATTTTTATTACCTATTTTTTTATATATAAGGAAAGTGCGTTTTTTTATGAAAAAGCGAAAATATGTATTGACGAACATATATTTTATATGGTAAACTTAAATTACAAAGGGAGGTTTGATATATGAAAATATATAAAGCATATAAATTTAGGTGCGACTTAGTAGGTCGCATAATTTAGCAAGTGGGAATCCTGTCTAGTAAGGTGAACCCACACCACTAGTAACAAGTCTTGGAGCGAAAGCTGGTAAAAGTTAGTTTAAGCGTAGACTTAGGTATTAGGGTTAGCATTGAGTCTCGAAATATATGCATACAATTAGAGTGCAGATGTAGTCTAAATCACAGAATGCAATTATTTGAAGGATTAAG
>CASDWO010000049.1 GCA_949284575.1 uncultured bacterium | reverse complement strand
TGATAAGGAGGCATTAAAAATTGTGGATGAGTTAGAAAGACTAGGGCTTGATGATGATTTTGGAGTAGTCTATGATAATGAGGCTATGCAGAAAAGAATGATTAATACTGCCCGTAATTGGGGTTATGATGATGGTAAAGTTGAAGGGAAAAAGGAAGAAAAAATTGCTATTGCTAAAAATTTTCTTAAAGATGGAATACCTATTGAAGTAGTATCTAAAAATACAGGACTAAGTATAGAAGAACTGGAGAAATTATAAAAGTCTCTAGTTTTTTTAAATAAATATTGACAAATTATCATCTTATTAATATAATGTTAATAACAGAAATGATGCTGTAATTATTTTTTTAACCTTTCTTATTAATAAAATGATAATAAGAGAAGAAGGAGGTATTTATGAATAATTTAAAGTTAATAGTGTTAGAGAATATTAAAGAGTTGGGAGAAAAGGTAAATATTGATCTAAAGTTAATTAGAAAAGAGCAATCTAATTATATGATTGATGTTAAGAATAATAGGTTTTCTAATGGTGAAGGTAAAGTAAAAATAGAAGAAACTGTTAGAGATAAAGATATTTATATTATTTCTGATGTTGGTAATTATGATATTACTTATAATATGCGAGGGAGTGTTCATCATATGGGTCCAGATGAACATTTCGGAGATATTAAAAGAACAATTCTTGCTTTATCTGGTTATCAAGAAAAAATAACCTTAATAATGCCTTTACTATATCAAGCAAGACAACATAAAAGAAAAGGTAGAGAATCATTAGACTGTGCTCTTGCTTTACAAGAATTAGAACATTTAGGAGTTAATCATATAATTACTTTTGATGCACATGATCCTAATGTTTCTAATGCTATTCCAAATCTTCCTTTTGAAAATTTTTATCCTACTAATACTATTTTAGAAGATTTGTTACAAATTGAAGATTTAGAAGATATTTTAGTAATAAGTCCTGATATGGGAGCGATGGAACGCGCAAGGTATTATGCAGAACTTCTAGACAGTGATGTAGGAGTTTTCTATAAAAGACGTGATTTATCTCGTATTGTTAATGGTAAAAATCCTATAATTGAACATACTTATATGGGTAAAGATGTTAAAGATAAAGATGTTTTAGTAGTAGATGATATGATTGCATCAGGATCATCTATGTTAGAAGTAGGGAAAATGTTAAAAGAAAAAGGAGCTAGAAAAGTATATTTTATCGCCACTTTCGCATTATTTACAGAAGGAATAGAAGCATTTGATAAAGCATATTTAGATAATACTTTTGATAAACTTTACACTACCAATCTTTCTTATATACAAAAAGAATACAAAGAAAAGAATTGGTTTCATACAGTAGACTGTTCTAAAAATATTGCCGAAATAATTAATGCACTACATAATAAAGAGTCTCTAACTCCTTTATTAAACGGTAAAGAAAAAATATTAAAGTTAAGAGGTGAAAAAACTTTATGAAAATAGGTATCTTTGGAGGTAGTTTTAATCCTCCTCATAAAATGCATAAGAAAATTGCTATAGAACTTATTAAAAAACATTATGTAGATAAAGTTATCTTTGTTCCAACAGGTAGTAAATATAAGTATAAAAATAATCTTTTAAGTGATAATGTAAGGTTTAAAATGCTTAAGTTAATGTGTGAAGATAATAATTTAGAAGTTAGTAATTATGAATTAAAAGACCAAGTTGTTTATACTTATGAGACTCTAGATTACTTTAAAAATAAATATAAAGATGATGAGATATATTTTATCTGTGGTACTGATAATTTAAGTTATTTAGATAAGTGGGAAAGAGGAGAATATATTTTATCTAATCATAAATTACTAGTTATTAAAAGAAATACTGATGATATTAATACTTTATTAGAGAAATATAAAGATTATAAAAATAACATTATTGTTACAGAAATAGATGAAAATGAAATATCTTCTACTAAAATTAGAGAAATGATATATAATAATAAAAGAGTTAATGATTATTTAGATGATAATATTTATTCATATATTAAAGAAAATAATTTATATAGGGAGATGATTTGATGAACTTTAAAGAAATTATACATATTTTACAATTAGGACAAAAAACAATTGCGACAATGGAGTCTTGTACTGGTGGTGGTGTAGTAAATGCTATTACTAATTGTGAGGGTGCTAGTGAAGTGTTGAAATACAGTGCTGTGACTTATTCTAATGAATATAAAGTAAAGATGGGTGTACCTAAAGAAGTTATTGATAAATACACTGTTTATAGTATGGAAACGGCAATAGAGATGAGTAAAGTGATTAGTAGTTTTGCAAATAGTAATTTTGGTATAGGTATAACAGGTAAACTTAATAAAAGTGACCCTAATAATCCAACTGGTGATGATAATACTGTATATATTTGTATTTATGATAGAGATAATAATAAATTCTATAAAGAAAAGATGACTGTTAATAAGGAAAGTAGAGCCTTAAATAAAGAACACATTATTGATAAAATTATAACAATGTTACTAGATATAATTAAGTAGTAAGATTATTGGGAGGTTCGTATGGAAGATTTTGTTAATTTAAATGGTGAGATTATTCCCTGTAGTAGTGAATTTTTAGACTATCTACAAGAGAATATACCTCTTTTAGAAGTTTATCTTGCTACTTTAAAATACCCTTTTTCTAAAAATGAAGATTATTGTATTAAGTATAATTCTTATAAGGTAAAAGTTAATGATATTGATTCTGATTTAGATGGAGAAATATATAGTGAAAAAAGTTTTAAAAATTCATATAGAATATATAGTGATAGAATATTCTACTTTAATATTTGTCCATTTCATATAAATAATACTTATAACTATTCATTTATGATTGATGATAAGAAAAATTTATTTTATTGTCACGGTTGTGAAACTAGTGGTAGTGCTTTTGAATTTATTAGAGAAATTTATAGATTAAATGATTTAGAGACTGTTAAAGTTTTAAGTACTTTATTATATTTAAAAAAAGAAGAATTAGATGAATTTTGTGTTAAAAGTTTAGAGAGACTAGGTATTCCAAATGAGTTAAGTTCTATAGAAAAAGAAGTTTCTCTTAACTTATTTAAGTGTACTACTGATTATGAAAAACTAATAAAAGAAGCTAATGAAAAAAGACAACAACTATTAGAGAGAATAGATCAATATGTAGAAAAATTATATGTAAGTGGCAGGCTAGATATAATAGTGGAATATTTCGATGATAATTTTATAGATAGAAATATAGAAGAAAAAATTAGAAAAATGGCCAATAGAATATGTGTAGGAAAAAATTTATTTGAAGAAAGGGTAAAACTATATAAAAAACAACTTTAAATTATGTTATAATCAAATTATGAAAAAGAGGTGTAGTATGGAAAAAAAATATAATAGCGAAGAAGAGTTTTTAAAAGATTACAATGCTAAAGATTTTGATCAATTATCAATGACTGCAGATATTCTTTTAATTAGTGTATCTAGTGAAGAGACAAATAACTATCGTAAAAATAGTAAAAAGATGATGAGTATTCTTTTAGTAAAAAGAGATGAATATCCTTTTAAAGATAAATGGTGTCTACCTGGAGGATTCTTAGATCCTAAGAAAGAAACTTTAGAAAACTGTGCTAAAAGAGTTTTAAAAAGAGAAACTAACCTTTCTAATATCTATTTAGAACAGTTATATACTTATGATGCTATAGATAGAGATCCAAGAACAAGAGTAGTATCAACATCATTTATCGCTTTAGTAGATAAAAATAGATTAACAGAAATGATTAATCCTAATGCTTGTTGGTTTGATATTATCCTTTTTGAAGATAAAAATGATATAGTAGATATTTCTTTAAGTAATGGAACAGAGACAATTAATCTATCAATAGAAAAAGTTTTAAGAGAAAAAACTACAGATAGATATAGTTTTAAAGCAAGAAAAAAATCTTTGGCTTTTGATCATGATTTAGTAGTATTAGCAGGAATAGAGCGTTTAAAAAATAAGATAAATTATACTGATATTGTCTTTAATATGATGCCTGAATACTTTACCTTAGGTGAATTACAACAAGTTTATGAAGTAATACTTAATAAGAAATTATTAGATCCTGCTTTTAGAAGAATTATTAAAGATAAAGTAGTAAAAACTGATAAAATGACATCAGGAGAAGGACATAGACCATCAGTATTATTTAAATATAGGAAGAAAAATGATTAAGATAAGTAGAATAAAGTTATTTGTAAATAATAATTTAAAATCAAAAAAGATCTCTGATATTGTTAAATCTAAATTAAAAGAAAATGGTTTTAAAATAGTTTCTAAAAATTATGACTTAGGTATTGCTATTGGTGGAGATGGAGCTTTCCTTAGAATGGTTAAAGAGAGTTCTTTTGATAGTAAATGTTATTATATTGGTATAAATACAGGTACTCTTGGTTTTGCTATGGAACTTGGTTTTGATGATATAGATATATTTATAAAAAAACTTACTTTAGGCGAATTAAAATGTGAAAGAATTGGAATTGGGGAAATAGAAATAGCTTGTAAAGACAATATTTTTAAACATTATACTCTAAATGAAATTGTTTTAAGAGAACAAGATCTTAATACAGCAAGATTTAAAGTACTAATAAATGATGAATTATTAGAAAACTATGTTGGGGATGGATTACTTGTTTCAACTTCATTTGGCTCAACAGCTTATAACCTTAGTTTCGGAGGTTCAATTGTTTATAATACTTTTCATACATTACAGCTTACTCCTATTGCTCCATTAAACTCTAAAAGTTATCGAAATTTACTTAATTCTTTAATTGTACCTGATAATAAGACTATTTCTATGAGACCTGAAGTTATTAGTAAAAATATTCTTGTTAGTATTGATGGTGATAATTATAAATATGATGATGTTTTAAGAGTAGATACTTATATGGGAAATAAAGAAATTAAAATTCTTAGGATGAATGATTATGATATGATTAAAAAAATTAATGAAAAATTTTTAAAATAGGTCTAAAATTAAATAAAATACATAATAATTTATTAGAAAAAATATTTACAAGAATTGACAATTAACTAACAATAGTGTAGAATTATATATGCAAGTTATAAGTTGCTTGCATATTATGGGTCTATAGCCAAGTGGTAAGGCATGGGACTGCAACTCCCTGATCGCAGGTTCAAATCCTGTTAGGCCCTCCAAATTGCAAGATGAGAGCGAAAAGCTCTTTTTCTTTTTTCTAAAAAAAGGTATAATCATTTTAGGAGGATACTTAATATGTTAGAACCTTATGATAGACCATTAGAAAATTTTGGTCATTTCTTTAATCCGGAAGTAGCACCTAGTAAGAAATTTATTAAGATAGTAGAAAAAGATTTACCTCTTAATAGTAATGATACTTCTATTGCTTTAAAGCTTTATAATAATTTAAATGAAAGAGTAATGTATTCTGAAAAGTTTTTAGCTTTAGATCAAGATCTTGAGATAGATTTTATTAAAAGAATATATGATTTACCTATTGATTCAATTAATTTAAGTAATAGGGAAATAACTTGTAATTCTTGGGCTAAATTATATTGTTTTTTCTTACATAGATATAATATTCCTTGTGTAATTAATAATGCAATGCATCGTAGTGTTTATTTTAAGGCAGATGGTTATTTATTTAATGCTGATGCAACGGAAGTTTTTATAAATCCAAAAGAAAAAACTAAAATGAATGATTTGACAAGAAGTGAATTGGGATTAAAACCTTGTGGCTTTAGAGCATATGCTAAAGATGAAAATGGTATTGTTGATTTTGTTAATGTGTATGATTTAGGAATAGAGCTTGCTAAAGAAGTAGATGAAGATTATATTAGTTTTTCAAAGAGAACTGATAGGCTTGTTAAGGAGCTTATTGATTGTCATAGCTTTAATATTAAAAAATTGCCTGAATCATCCGATAAAGTTGTTGATAATTTTTCCTTAATTAATAAAATATTAGCGAATGAGAGTATAGATAGTGTTTCTGTCGTACCATATGTTAATAATTTAATAAGGGTTTTATTTCCATATGAAGATCAAAAACATCTAGCCTATATGAAAATTAGAAGACAAGAGGAAGAAGACTATAAGTTTTATCAGTTAATAAATTATAATCCAATAAGAAGACATTCACGAAATTATGGTTTTTTGTTACCTGATAGTTTAGAGGGATATAATTTTTTATGTAAACAAGATGGATTAGAATATTTTAAAGAGAATAGGGCAAAAAAACTAATAATAGATTCACAAAATTTATTTATGGATATTAAAGGTAGAGGAATGTGATTATGGATTATTTAAGAGATTTAGTAAAGAAAAAAATAGAAAATATTGAAAATTTACAAAATATTAATACTAAGGAAACCTTGGAAGAGTTAAAAAAATATAAATTAATTGAAGAAATTCTAAAAGATAATGCTTGTTTCTTTAAAATTAATTGTCATATAGCTTATAGTATCTTAATAGAATTAGGTGTAGATAACCCAAATGAATATTATAAGAGATTAATTAGTTATGAGGAATATAAAAAAAATAAAGAAAATTTTGATTTATAGCAAAAAATGCTTGCTACTTGAGAAAAATATGATACAATATATATGTATCTGTTTTGCGGATGTAGTTTAGTGGTTAGAATATGGCCTTGCCAAGGCTGTGACGGGGATTCGATTTCCCTCATCCGCTCCATAATGAATTTAATACTCATACTTAATTGTGTGAGTTTTATTTTATAAAAAATTATTGAAAGGATAATAATATGAACGATAGAATAACCCTGATATCACTTTTTAATATAGAAGATTTAAATAAAATAAGTAATGTCATAAAGAATGTAACAGACCTATTATGTAAAGTACCATATATAAAAAATATAGATAATAGAACATCTATTGATACATTACCTTATCATTTTACTTTATTTGCTTGGAATATAGAAGAAAAGGAATTTATACTGAAAAAACTGTTAGTAGTATAGAAGTAATGAATAGTAGAGAAAATAGTTATGTATTGTATTTTAAAATTAAAGAAAATAGAGAATTACAAGCTTTACAAAAACAAGTTTATGATATTTTACCTGTTGAAAAATATAATCCCAATAAATTTAAGTTTCATATCACTATTCATGTCGATAAAGACTACGATAAAATAATTAAAATAAAAAAAGAATTAGAGCAAAGCTTTATTCCATTTGAATTAATTGTTAGTTCCATAGGATTATTTGAAATTTATCCAGCAAAATTAGTAGAAGAGTTTAATAGAACTTAAATATTGTATAGTCTTTGAAAAATAAGACTATTTTTAAATATCTTTTCTAAATATATTGGTATCTCTAATAACAAAACCAGTCTTTAAATATAAGTGATTTGCTACTTCTCTAGAAGATCTAGATGTTAATTCTATATAACTGATGTGATCATTTTTTGCCATATAAAAGATAAATTCTAACATTTTAGTAGCAATTTTCATGTTTTGATAAGCTTTCTTTACACAGATATAATTTAAAAGATAATAATTATTATTTTTTCCAATATTCTTTAACTTATCAACTCTAATATAACCAATTACTTGGTTATTTAAAGTAGTAACAATACCAAAGCTATTAATACTATCTTCTAAAGATTCAATATTATTACTAATATTAAAATTTTCTTTTAATAAATCTATAACTGTATTAAAATCATCATTAATATATTTTCTAATTACTAAATTATCCATAATCTTCCTCCAAATACTTTTTCTAAAGCAATTATACAATTATTTACATAAAATTACAAAAAATAATAATTATACTGTATAATATAAATGGAGGGATATATATGGCAAAAATAAAAAATAATCGAGCAAAAACAATTCTATCATATGTTGTGATTGTGCTTGCAGCAACACTAGCAGCATATTCACTTGATACTTTTTTAATACCTAATAATATTCTAGATGGAGGAGTTACAGGTATATCTATTATTGTATCAAAAGTGTTTTCTATACCTATTAGTTTACTTGTTATTCTTATTAATATTCCTTTTGTATATATTGGATATCGTAATCTTGGTAGAGGTTTTTTAATAAGAACAATTATTAGTATGTTAACATTTTCTTTTGCACTTAATTTCTTTGAATCGTTTCACGAAGTTACAGATGAAATATTACTTGCTACTATTTTTGGAGGAATTTTATTAGGAATAGGAGTAGGATTAGTTATAAGAATGGGAGCATGTGTTGATGGAACAGAATCAGTTGCACTTGTTATTAGTAAAAAAACATCCCTTTCTGTAGGACAAATTGTGATGATTTTTAACTTTCTTATTTATGGATGTGCAGCTTTAATCTTTGGAATAGATAGAGCTCTTTATTCAATTTTAACTTATTTTATAACTTTTAAAGTAATAGATCTTGTCTCAGAAGGATTAGAACAAGCGAAAGCAGCTTTAATTGTAACTGAGAAAGGTACAGATATGGCTAATGAAATATATAAAAGACTTGGTAGAACTGTAACGAGAATAAATGGTAGAGGTCTTTTATCTGGAGAAAAAGAAGTAATGTATTGTGTTTTAACTAGAATAGAGGTGTTTGAACTTAAAAAGATTGCTAATGAAATGGATGAAAGTGCTTTTATTTCTATTTTAGAAGTCTCTGATATTATAGGTAATCATATAAAATCTACTAAAAAGTATAAGACTAAAAAAAGTACTACAAGAATAAAAGAAGTATAATCTTTATAGATAAAAACATATAGTTAAAGTGTAAGGAGTGATACTTTGACTATATATACAGTACAAAGAGACCAACTATAATGTGTCAATAGAAAATTGAACATTTTTGAAATATATATGAAATAGTAAAAGTTGGCACGACGAAAAGACCGAACGTCAATAATTTTTTAAAAAATTCGGTCAAATTATGAAAATTAAATTTA
>CASDWO010000048.1 GCA_949284575.1 uncultured bacterium | reverse complement strand
TTAAGCCTATGGAGAATAGGGAATACTCTATCTGTGAAGTAGGAATCCTTGGAGGTAACGACAAGGGTGAAATAAAATTTATTTTATTTCTTTTGTTCTTAATTAAAATTGACTGTTAAGGATTCTATGTGTTAGAATTGCTTATAGATAAGATATCAATAATACCATATATAAATAGTAGGTATAAATATGATAAATTGAGGTATTTTAAGTAGTAAAGGACTGATCATATGAAAAAAGAATAAAGAGAAAGTAGTAATAATAAGTTTAATAGTATTGCTACTTGTTTTAACAGTTGGAATAAGTTATGCTGCTTTTAGTTATAGTGGATTAGGTACAAAAGTAAATACGATCACAACAGGTGCGATAAGTATGACCTATGAAGAGACTGAAAATATCATAAGTCTAGATAAAGCCTTACCTACAACAGATAAGACAGGAAAGACATTAGATGATTATTTTGAGTTTACAGTAAGTGGTAATATAACAGGAGATACTAATATTAATTATGAGATATCTGCAAAAGCAGAGCCTAATAATACTTTTAATGGAGATAATGTTAAATTATATCTAACTAGAGTAGCAGATAATGGTGAAGAAGAGGTAATGGCTCCTGAAATATATAATGAAGAGGCAAGTTCTAATAACTTTACAGGAAGACCAACAGGAGAAATGAGTTTATATACAAGTAGTATGAGTAGTAGTGAATCAAATACGTATAGACTTAGAATGTGGGTTGATGAAAATTATAATCCTCAAGATGATGGGGGAAATAAAACTTTTAGTGTTAAAGTAAATGTCTATGGAAAAGATAGAGTAGTTGAAGAAGTATCAACAGTATAACTTAATAATATTTCTTTAGAAAATCAATATGATGATGGAGTAGATACTTTTATTACGGGAGAAGATCCTAATAACTATATATGGTATAGTGGTAAATTGTGGAGAGCTGTTAGTGTTAATAATGAAGCAAAAACAACTAAGTTAGTAACTCAGTGGAATATAAGCACATCTAATTATAATAAATATAGTGATTCGTCATTTGCAGGAAGTTATATGGAAGATTGGTTAAATGATACAAGTGTAGATGGCTTTTTATATAATTTAAGAGATTATGAAAATTTTACAGTAACAAATAGCGTATGGGATGCTACTTTAAATGACAAAGATTTAGGAAGTATAGAAAGACCAAATGGAACTAGTGTAGTAACAGATGCTGTAGGCTTATTAAATGTATATGAATATCAAGCAAGTTATGATAATTCTAAAAGTTATTTGAATAATGATATTGGTCCAGAATGGTGGACTATTACACCTACATCTTTTTCTGCTTATAGAGTGGCCAATAATAATATAGGTTCTTCATCAGCTAATTCTGCACCTTCAGGAATTAGACCAGCAATAAATCTAAAATCTAACGTTCGTATCCTAGATGGAAATGGAACAGAAAATAACCCTTATCGCTTAGAAGGAGATAACGATAGTAATCTGAGTGGCACCATGCTTAATACAAGATACATTGGAGAATATATAAGATTTGGAAGTGGAGAAAATAATCTATATAGAATAGTAAGTCATGAAACAGATGGTTTAACAAAAATAACTAGTGCTGAACCTTTAAAAAGTAATGGAGAATTTATAGAAAGTGCTTTTGATATTAATAAAAATGCTAATTATTCAAGTTCAAATACGATAGGTACATTTTTAAATGGAGAATATTTAACAAATTATGTTGGAGATAATTATATTAATATGATAGAAGATGATACTACTTGGTATTTAGGAAAAGTTCAAGGTGTAAGTTATAAATTAGCTAAATATACAGATGAAACTGGTAATACCTTAACATCAAGTACAACTACAGCAAAAGTAGGATTATTAAGGTTAGGAGAATTAATGGCTGGCCAGTTTGATACTGTTTCCAATAATGCAAATTATTGGCTTTTAACTCCAACAAATTCAACTCTTAATAATGTTACTAATTTTGGCGATACTTATTTTTTATATAATGGAGATGAACCGTTAAATATCAAACCTGCCTTAAATCTAAAATCTAACGTAGTGATAACATCTGGAGATGGTACTAAAAATAATCCTTTTCAAATTGAATTAAGTATTTAATATAATTTTATAAAGTCATAATTTGAAGTTATGGCTTTTTAACTTTATTATTATTGTTTCTTCTCTTTAGTTTTGTTATAATAAATTAGAAAAAGAAAGAGTGCGCCAGTTCGGTGTTTAATATATAGTTGGACGGGAAGCCAACATGGTAAGACCTAGCAAGTCGCCATTAGTTAGCCTTGGAGTCGAAGTCGTGAGATTAGAATTAAGCGTAGGCAAACAAGAATACGAGCCGTAATACGAAAGTGTGAAGCGATTCAGCCTCGTTAAATATAAATAGTGGTAGTCGATGTGTTTCTTTCCACAGCAGACAACAACGGCAGTATCGCTAAGCGAGATACTGTGAGAGTGCCACCGGGGTCTATAGAGCATGGCGAGTATATCATTGTTATATTAAGCATACCTGGGAGGACTTATAAATTCCTAAGTCTAAACAGTTTAAAACACTAATAGTAAGGGTATACCGAGGCAAGGTTTTGGAAACTAAGTTAGGTAAATGATTTATAAGTAGTCGGACTAGTTCATAGTAGTGAAGAAGCGGGTAATGACCGTGGAGCAAATGGACTAGCATATAGTCGTTTCTTTAGGGAAACATTGGCATCACTTGAGGAGGGAGAAAACAATGTAAACGGAACGAAAAGATATAAAATACCAGCTAAGTAAAGGTTACAAACTGCAAACTCTAATGCACAAAGTCAATAAAGAAACACTAAAAGAACAACACAGGAGACAACAACAAGGAAAAGCT
Organism: uncultured bacterium; assembly: GCA_949284575.1. Lineage (GTDB taxonomy): Bacteria > Bacillota_I > Bacilli_A > RF39 > UBA660 > Onthousia. The sequence continues at coordinate 1,255 of CASDWO010000048.1, read as the reverse complement.
AGTGGTGTAGACCAAATGACTAAAGAGAAATATGGAATTAATTTAGATGAAAATCTAGACAACTTGATTAAAAGAATGAAATCATTCTCATATAGGCCACAACCAGTTAGAAGAAGTTATATACCAAAAGCTAATGGAAAACTAAGACCTTTAGGAATACCTGCTTATGAAGATAAGCTGGTACAAGGAGCAATGGCAGATATATTAAATGAAGTATATGAAAATATATTTCTAGATTGTTCGTATGGCTTTAGACCTAAAAGAAACTGTCATGATGTTATAAGGTACATCAATAATATTATCATGACTAGGAAAGTTAACTATATAGTGGAGGCAGATATAAAAGGTTTCTTTGATAATGTAGACCATGAACTATTAATGAAAATGGTAGAAGAAACAATAGCAGATAAGAATTTTCTAAGATATATAAAGAGATTCTTAAAGAGTGGATACATGGAAGATATGAAATATTATGAAACAGATAAAGGAACACCACAAGGTGGACTAATATCTCCAATACTAGCGAATGTGTACTTACATTATGTACTAGATTTATGGGTTGAGAAGTTTATCAAACCTAGAAGTAAGGGTGAAGTATATTACGTAAGATATGCCGATGACTTTATACTAATGTTTCAATATGAGGAAGAAGCAAGGAACTTCTTAAAAGCTTTGGAGAAGAGACTAAAGGAATTTGGTTTAGAATTAGAATTAAATAAAACTAAAATTACACCATTTGGGAGATTCAAAGGCACAAAAGAAAATTTTAGTTTTCTTGGTTTTACATTCTATAATGGCAAAACAACAACTGGTAAATATAGACCAATAATACTTACTGACAAGAGTAAGTTAAAACAGAAGAAACAGAATGCAAAGAAATGGTTATGGGAGTTTATGCATTATCCAATAATAGTAGTAGGTAGAAAGTTAAAGAGGAAACTCATCGGACACTACATCTATTATGGAATTAATGGTAACTATCTTGCCCTTGTTAGTTTCTACAAGTATATAAAATATACATGGTATAGAACATTAAGAAAACGAGGACAAAATAATAAAATAAAATATTTAGATTTTCTTAGAATATGGAACTATTTAGAAATGCCAGAACCTAAGTTATATATAAATATTTGGTAATAAAGACTATATGAAGAGCCGTATGCAGGAAAACTGCACGTACGGTTCTGTGAGGGGCAAAAAGACTAGCCTTTCACGTTAAAATAAGAAAGGAGGAGTCGAGATTTGTCTACTCGAC